>NZ_JBFULE010000188.1:0-8100 GCF_056400485.1 Roseateles sp. P5_B10 | reverse complement strand
GAGTAGACCCTGCCGTTGCTGCCGACCACGATGAGGGGATCGACGCTGCGGCAGCGGAACGCCCCCCACAGCGTGTCGCCGGCCTTGAAGGTCTGGGCGGCGATGTCGACCTCGTGGCCCTTGAGCGCCCTCACCCAGCCCTTCTGGCTGACGATGACGGTGACCGGCTCGTCGACGATCTTCACTTCGGCAACGACGCGCTTGTCGGCCTGGATCAGCGTGCGGCGGTCGTCGCCGAACTGCTTGGCGTCAGCCTCGATCTCCTTGATGACGGTGCGGCGCAGCGCCGGGGTGGAGCCGAGGATGTCTTCCAGCTTCGTGCGCTCATCGCGCAGCTTGGACAGCTCCTGCTCGATCTTGATGGCCTCCAGCCGTGCCAATTGACGCAGGCGGATTTCAAGGATGTCTTCCGCCTGACGGTCGCTGAGCTTGAAATGCTCGATCAGCGCGGCCTTGGGCTCGTCGGACTCGCGAATGATGCGAATGACCTCGTCGATGTTCAGCAGCACCAGCTGCCGGCCTTCGAGCACATGGATGCGGTCGTTGACGTGGGCCAGGCGATGCTCGGTGCGGCGGCGCACCGTCGTCTGGCGGAAGCCCACCCACTCGGCCAACACCTGGCGCAGGCTCTTCTGTGTCGGCCGCCCGTCGGCGCCGATCATCGTCATGTTGACGGGCGCGCTGCTCTCCAGGCTGGTGTGGGCCAGCAGCGTGTTGATCAGGTCCTGCTGCTCGACGGTGCGGCTCTTGGGCTCGAAGACGATGCGCACGGCCGCGTCCTTGCTGGACTCGTCGCGCACGCCGTCCAGCACCGCCAGCAGACTGGCCTTGAGCTGCAACTGGTCGGCCGACAGTGTCTTCTTGCCCGCCTTGACCTTGGGGTTGGACAGCTCCTCGATCTCTTCCAGCACCTTCTGCGCGCTGGTGCCGTGCGGCAACTCGGTGACGACGAGCTGCCACTGGCCGCGCGCCAGATCCTCGATCTTCCAGCGGGCACGCACCTTCAGGCTGCCCCTGCCCGAGGTGTAGGCCGCGCGGATGTCCTCAGGCGCGCTGATCAGCTGGCCGCCGCCAGGGAAGTCCGGGCCGGGGATCAGATCGAACAGCGCTTCGTCGGAGAGCTTGTCGTCCTTCAGCAGCGCCACGGCCGCAGCGGCCACCTCACGCAGGTTGTGGCTGGGAATCTCGGTGGCCAGGCCCACGGCGATACCGCTGGCACCGTTCAGCAGCACGAAGGGCAGGCGCGCCGGCAGCTCGACCGGTTCCTGCGTGGTGCCGTCGTAGTTGGCGCGGAAGTCCACCGTGCCTTCGTCGATCTCGTCCAGCACCAGGCGGGCGATGGGCGCCAGGCGCGCTTCCGTGTAGCGCATCGCCGCAGCGCCGTCGCCGTCGCGGCTGCCGAAGTTGCCGTGGCCGTCGATCAGCGGGTAGCGCAGCGAAAAGTCCTGCGCCATGCGCACCAGCGCGTCATAGACCGACTGGTCGCCATGCGGGTGGAAGTTGCCGAGCACGTCGCCGACGACCTTGGCGCCCTTGACGGGCTTGGCACCGGAGTTGCCGCTCCAGCCCAGGCCCAGGCGCTGCATCGCGTAGAGGATGCGGCGTTGCACGGGCTTTTGCCCGTCGGCATAGGACGGCAGCGCGCGCCCCTTGACGACGCTGAGCGCGTATTCGAGATAGGCCTGCTGGGCGTAAGCGCCCAGCGTCAGCGTGTTGTCGCCACCGTCGTCGGTGGGCGGGTTGAAGTCGATGGGGGTCTGGGAACTCATGGATGCAAGGTCAAACGCTGCGCGCGGGCCGGTTGGCTCTGCTGCAGCAGGGCCCAGTACAACTCGAGGACGAGATGCACGTGGGCCTGGGTTTCATCGATGTCGGGCACGCGGTTGCCGGCCCGGCGCACAGCGCCTTCGCCGGCATTCCAGGCCGCCAAGGCTGCGTCGATGCGGCCAAAGCGGCGCATCAGATCGGCCAGCATGCGGGCGCCGGTGTGGATGTTGATACGGGGCTCGATCAAGCGCGCCGCCTCGGCAGGCGAGGCGTAGCGGCTGGCCGTTTCGGGCGTGATCTGCATCAGGCCCGTTGCGCCGCGCGGGGACACGGCGTTGCGCTGGTAGCCGGACTCGACCGCAATGATGGCCTTCAGCAGGTCGGCGTCCACGCCGTGCTGGGCGGCGGCCTCGCGCACCCAAGGCTGGACGGCCTTCACTTCGGGAGCGATGTCCAGCCAGTTCAGCAGCGCCAGGCCCGCGTCCGTCTTGCCCGGCACGCGCTTCATGCCGACGCTGCCGAGCACGGGGGCATAGCGCGCGTCGAGTTGGCGCGGCGAGAAGTGGGCCATGCCGGCTGAGTCGACATAGCCCCACAGCTCGGCATGCACCGGCAGTGCCRGGCCGGCCAGCAGCAGGAGCAGCCATGGCTTCATGCGGCCTCCAGCCCGAGGGCCACACGCGCCTGGAATTCGCGGTCCAGCAGCGACATGACGATCAGCGAGTCATAGCCGTCAGCGCCGTCGGTTGTCACGCGCACGCTCTCACGCAGCCGGCCTTCCTCGACAAAGCCTTCGCTGCGATACAGCTCGAGGGCGCGCGTGTTCAGCGCCGTCACGTCCAGCCAGAAGCGATGGGATTTCAGCTGCGTGAAAGCCATGGCCTTGAGCTGGCGTACGGCCGAGCGCCCCAGGCCGCGGCCCTTGGCCTGCAGCACCAGGCGCTTCAGCTCGACCGAGCCGTTCGGGTTGCGGCAGCCCTGCAGGATGACAAAGCCGATGCGTTCCAGTTCGTCACCTTCTTCAAGGATGAAGTGGCGTGAGTCGGGAAAGCGGATGGCGCCTTCGTGCTGCGGGCGCTCCCAGGGCGTGATGAAGGGCAGGTTGGTACCGTCGCGCTCGACCGAGACGACCCAGTCGAGGTCGGACAGCATGGTGGGGCGCAGGCGCAGGCTCATGGGACCTCCCGCCGGGCCGCCCCAAGGGAGGTCCAGCCCCCTCGGGGGGCAGTGAGCGGAGCGAGCGTGGGGGTCGTCATTCAGTCTCGAACCCAGCCAGCACGGCGACGACGTTGCGGCCGATGGCCTCGGTCGCGTAGCCGCCTTCCTGGATGAACAACGTCGGCGCGCCGAACGCAGCCAGGCGCTGGCCCATGCGGCGGAACTCGGGCTCGTCCAGCTTGAAGTGCGAGATCGGGTCCCCGCCATAGGTGTCCACGCCGAGGGAGACGATGAGCAGATCGGGCTTGAAGGCTGTCAGCCGCGCGAGCGCCGCGTCCAGTGCAGCGAACCAGTCGTCGTTGTCCACGCCCACCGGCAGCGGGAAGTTGGCATTGAAGCCGACGCCCTCGCCTGCGCCGGTCTCGTCGGCATGACCGAGGAAGAACGGGTACTCGGTGCGCGGGTCACCGTGGAGGCTGGCGAAGAACACGTCGGCGCGGTCGTAGAAGATGGCCTGGGTGCCGTTGCCGTGGTGGTAATCCACGTCCAGGATGGCCACACGAGCCAGGCCCGCGTCGCGTGCAGCCTGCGCGGCAACGGCGGCGTTGTTGATGAAGCAGTAGCCGCCGAAGAAGTCGGCGCCGGCGTGATGGCCAGGAGGGCGCGTCAGCACATAGGCCGAGCGCTCACCGGCCAACACCAAATCGAGTGCGGTCAGCGACGCCTGCGCGCCGGCATGGGCCGCAGCCCAGCTGCCGGCCGTCAGCGGCGTGCCACTGTCCATCGAATACAGGCCCATGCGGGCCGCGAAACTTATCGGCTCGAGGTCACTGCGCAACGAACGCACCGGCCACACGGCCGGGAAGGCATCGCCCTCGCCACCGGTGGAGAGCCACTCGGCGTGCGCGCCCTCGATGAAATCCAGGTAGCGCGCTGAATGCACACGCTCCAGCGGCGCGCGGCCGTGGTCGACCGGCGCGAGCACCTCACCCAGGCCCGCAGCCCTCACCGCCTGCAGGATGTAGTCGGCGCGCGCCGGGACCTCGAAGGCCGGCACCAGCCGGCCGCGGAAGAACTCGTGCGTGGCCGCGTGCAGCGCGTGCCCGGCGTTGAAGACCGTCTGCATCAGGCCCCCGATCCGCTCGGCTGAGCGCGGCTCCACCCGGCGGGCAGCGTCGCGGGGCATTGGCAAATGGCGGGGGCGGGGGCGGTCATCACGGCGCGGGATTGTGCCGCGCTTTGACTCTGTCCCCGGCGCCGGGGCGCCTGCTCAGTTGCCGCAGCCCAGCGCGGCGATGCGGTCGTGCGCTGCCTTGGCCTGCACGAGGCCGTTACCGTAGTAGTCGTCACGGCCGGGGGCGCCAAGGTCCAGCGCGCTCTTGTTCAGCGACGCACGCAATTGCGTGGCCGTGCAACCGGCATGCAGGCTCCACACCAGGGCCGCAACGGCGGATGCATGGGGCGTCGCCATCGACGTGCCGCTGTAGCTGGCGTACAGGTCGGGCAGGCCGAAGACGGCGACGCTGGCCGACTGGCCGAGCTGGCCCAGCAGGGTCGCGCCGTCTGCCTGGGTGGCCCCGACGGACGGGATGGTCGTCACGGTCTCACCCAATGTGCCGAGCAGGTCGCCCGTCGTGTTGTTGTAGATGACCGCACCGACGCCGCCACTGCTCTGGCAGTTCAGCACCTTGTCGGCGAAGGCGATGGTGCCGCGCTGGATCAGGCAGACCTTGCCGTTCATGCTGCCCGGCGTGGCGGCGCTGCCAAGGCCGAAGTCGGCCAGTGAACCGCTGGYGCTGCTGCGGGGTGAACCGTCCATGGACTGCACGGTGAAGCTGCCGCCAGCGACGGTCAACGAGGCGCCTGTCTGGCTGTAGGCCGGCACGGTCGACAGCACGGCCACACCGGGGGCGGCGAGCTCGACGTCAGCGTTGAACTGCGAGAAGCTGGCAACGAGCTTGTTGGCGTCGACAGCTGCAATCGACACGACCTCGGCGAAGGCGGYCGGGTAGGACAGCGTGTTGTCACCTTCGTTGCCGGCTGCCGCGACCAGCAGGATGCCCTGGCTGGCCAGCTTGGCCACGGTGCGCGCCTCGGTGCGGCTGCCGGTGGCGCCACCCAGCGACATGCTGATGACGTTGGCGCCGGCGCGCCCGCAACCCAACATGGCACGCGAGATCACCGCGTCGCTGGCGCTGCCGCTGGCGTCGAAGACCTTGGCGATATGCAGGTTCAGGCGGCCCGACGGCGCCACGCCGACGACCCCGACCGCGTTGTTCAGCGCCGCGATCGTGCCGGCCACATGGGTGCCGTGAGAGTTTTCGTCCGTGTTCCAGGCGCCGGACTTGGTGAAGTTCTGGCCCGTCATCGGGATGCCGGCCAAATCCTCGTGGGTGCCATTGATGCCCGAGTCGACGATGCACACACGCCGGTTGCCGGCCTGGGCGTCGGAAAGCTGATCGGCCTGCACCATCGCAATGCCGTAGGGCGCGACCTGGGCCTGCGAGCCGGCGACGCGGATGCTGCGATTGCCGAGGATGTGACGCTCGACCGGTTCATCGACGAAATCGACCTGGGCGTGGCGGGCCAGTGCCTTGGCGGCGCCGCGCGGCATGCTGACGACGAGAGCGTCGATCTCGGACAAGTCCTCGACGACGCGACCGCCACCGCGACCGACCTCGGCGCGCACAGCGCCACCGCCGTTGACCTTATGGCCAACGATGAGCTCGACTTCGTCCTTGGGCGCGGCGAGGGCCGCCGACATGGCGGCGGCACCGAGGCAGAGAACGACGGCGCGGATCGCAAACTTGTGCTGACGCATGGCAGCTCCTTTGAATAGGGTGGGCGCCATTCTTCGCCGCCCATCACCCGCGTCAACAGAGAGTCACCCCGCCCCTAGCTTGGGGGGGCTCAGACGTCAATCTCGACCGTGTCGCCGTGCAGCTCCATCAGCTCGCGGCGCGAGGCGGCCTCGCCCTTGCCCATCAGCTTGTTGAAGGCGTCCACCGTCGCGCCGAAGTCGAGCTGCCCGTATTCCACGCGCGACAGGCGGCGGGTCTCGGGGTTCAGCGTCGTGTCCCACAGTTGCTCGGCGTTCATCTCGCCCAGGCCCTTGAAGCGGCTGATGCTCCACGAGCCTTCCCGCGCGCCCTCCTTGCGCAGCTTGTCCAGCGTCGCGGTCAGCTCGCCGTCGTCCAGCGCGTAGAGCTTGGCGGCGGGCTTCTTGCCGCGTGCGGGTGCATCGACGCGGTACAGCGGCGGGCGGGCGACGAATACGTGTCCGGTCTCAACCAGCTTGGGGAAATGGCGGAAGAACAACGTCAGCAGCAGCACCTGGATGTGCGAGCCGTCGACGTCGGCGTCCGACAGGATGCAGACCTTGCCGTAGCGCAGGCCGCTCAGGTCCGGCGTGTCGTTGGGGCCGTGCGGGTCCACGCCCAGCGCGACCGAGATGTCGTGGATCTCGTTGTTCTTGAACAGCAGATCGCGCTCGACCTCCCAGGAGTTCAGCACCTTGCCGCGCAGCGGCAGGATGGCCTGCGTCTCCTTGTCGCGGCCCATCTTGGCGCTGCCGCCGGCAGAGTCGCCCTCGACGAGGAAGACCTCGTTGTGCAGCAGGTCGCGGCTTTCGCAGTCGGTCAGCTTGCCGRGCAGCACGGCCACGCCGGAGCCTTTTCGTTTTTCAACTTTCTGACTGGCGCGTTGCCGAGTTTGTGCCTGCTTGATGACCAGGTCGGCCAGCTTCTTGCCATGGTCCACATGGTGGTTCAGCCACAGCTCCAGGGCCGGCTTCACGTACGCCGACACCAGGCGCAGCGCGTCGCGCGAGTTCAGGCGCTCCTTGGTCTGGCCCTGGAACTGCGGGTCCAGCACCTTGGCGGACAGCACGAAGCTGGCGCGCGAGAACACGTCGTCAGGCATCAGCTTGACGCCCTTGGGCAGCAGCGAGTGCATCTCGATGAAGCCCTTGACCGCGCCGAACAGGCCGTCCTTCAGGCCCGACTCGTGCGTACCGCCGGCGACCGTCGGGATCAGGTTCACATAGCTCTCGCGCAGTGGTGCGCCGTCCTCGGTAAAGGCCACGCACCAGGCGGCGCCCTCGCCTTCGGCAAAGTTCTCGCTCTCGCCGGCGGTGGCAAAGCCCTCGCCCTCGAACAGCGGGATCAACGGGTCGCTGTTGAGCGACTGCGCAAGATAGTCGCGCAGGCCGGCCTTGTAGAGCCAGGTGGTCGTCTCGCCGGTCTTCTCGATCTTCAGTGTGACGGTCACGCCGGGCATCAGCACGGCCTT
Organism: Roseateles sp. P5_B10; assembly: GCF_056400485.1. Lineage (NCBI taxonomy): Bacteria > Pseudomonadati > Pseudomonadota > Betaproteobacteria > Burkholderiales > Sphaerotilaceae > Roseateles > Roseateles sp. P5_B10. The sequence continues at coordinate 885 of NZ_JBFULE010000188.1, read as the reverse complement.
GGAGCGCAGCAAGTGCACCAATTCGTGCTTGGGCAGCTCGGCGCTCTCGAAGTACTTGGCCTCGGGCCAGACGCGCACCGTCGTGCCCTGCTTGCGGTCACCGCTGGCAGCGGGGCGGGTGACGACCTGCTGCTTCACGTCGCCGTGCTCGAAGGCGATACCAGCCACCTGCTTGTCGCGCCACACGGCCACTTCCAGCCGCTTGGCCAGCGCATTGGTCACCGACACGCCCACGCCGTGCAGGCCGCCGGAGAAGCTGTAGGCGCCGCCCGAGCCCTTGTCGAACTTGCCGCCGGCATGCAGCCGCGTGAAGACGATCTCGACGACGGGCACGCCTTCTTCCGGGTGCAGGCCGAAGGGAATGCCCCGGCCGTCGTCGGCGACTGACACCGAGCCATCGGCATGCAAGGTCACGTCGATGCGCTTGCCAAAACCGCCCAGCGCCTCGTCGGCGGCGTTGTCGATGACTTCCTGGATGCAGTGCAGCGGGTTTTCGGTGCGGGTGTACATGCCCGGCCGCTGCTTGACGGGTTCCAGGCCCTTGAGAACGCGGATGGAAGCTTCGCCATAAGCGGCAGGTGCAGCGGCGGGAGAGGAAGACGGACGGCTCGACATAGGGGCGGGATTCTATGGACGCGCTCGGGCTAGGATTCGCGGCCCCCGAAGAGCGAGTGTTCGAGCTTGAGATTCCTGACTGCCTTTTTGCTGCTGGCCTGTGGACTCGCACAGGCGCAAGGCCCCTCCCAACCGCCCTACCAAGCCAGCGCCCCGCTGTCTTGGGAACTGAAGAACGCGCGCTGGTTCGACGGTCAGAAGATCCAGCGCGGCAGCCTTTACGTCGAAAACGGCGTCTTCGTCGCCAGGAAACCGGCCAAGGTCAACCGC
>NZ_JBFULE010000187.1:0-8123 GCF_056400485.1 Roseateles sp. P5_B10 | reverse complement strand
GAAGGCCCGCCGCAAGGGGCCACTCGTTGTTGCAGCCCTGGCCCGCACGCGAGTGCGGGCGGCGCGCTGCGTCTAGATTGGCCCCTTGCGGCGGGCCTTCGCGACCCATTGCCGTGGCGCTAACAGGCCCTATTCCAGGTCGGCCATCCGGCGGACCTTGACCTTGCGCCCCTTGAGCTTGCCCAGCGACAGCCGGCGCACCGCCTCCTTGGCAATGCCGCGCTCCACGGCCACATAGCTGTGGAAGTCGGTCACATTGATCTTGCCGATCTGTGTGCCGGCAAAGCCGGCCTCGCCGGTCAGCGCACCCAGGATGTCGCCAGGGCGGATCTTTTCCTTGCGGCCGCCCAGGATCTGCAGCGTGTCCATGGCCGGCAGCAGCGGGCCGCCGGGAGCGTCCTGAAGGCTATCCAGCGGCTGCCACTTGAATTCCTGGCCTTGCAGCTGCTCGATGCGGCCGATGCGGCCCATCTCGTCCAGGCTGGCCAGGCTCAGGGCCAGACCTTCCGCACCCGCCCGGCCGGTGCGGCCGATGCGGTGCACGTGCTGTTCGACGTCGGCGCTGATGTCGACATTGATGACGCAGGCCAGGTTGGCGATGTCCAGACCACGCGCGGCCACGTCGGTGGCCACCAGCACCGAGGCGCTGCGGTTGGCGAACTGGATCAGCACCTGGTCGCGGTCGCGCTGCTCCAGGTCGCCGTGCAGGGCCAGGGCGATGAAGCCCTGGGCGGCGAGCACGGCCTCCAGGTCGCGGCACTGCTGCTTGGTGTTGCAGAAGGCGATCGTCGATTCGGGCCGGAAGGCGCGCAGCAGGCGCGGCACGGCGTCCAGGCGCTCGCCCYCCCCCACCTCGAAGGCGATCTGGCGGATGGTCGACGCCGCGGCACTCGTTGAACCCGCGACCTTGACCGTCTGCGGCTCGCGCATGAACTTGGCGGCGATCTCGGTCACGCCCTCGGGGAAGGTGGCCGAGAACAGCAGCGTCTGCCGGTTGGCGGGCGCTCGCTTGGCGATCGCCTTGATGTCGTCGAGGAAGCCCATGTCCAGCATGCGGTCGGCCTCGTCCAGCACCAGGGTGTTCAGCGCCGACAGGTCCAGCGTGTCGCGCTCCAGGTGGTCGATGAGGCGTCCCGGCGTGCCGACGACGATGTGGGCGCCGAAGGACAGGCTCTCGATCTGCGGCTTCATGGGGTTGCCGCCGCACAGGCTCAGCACCTTGATGTTGTCGGCCGCGCGGGCCAGGCGGCGGATTTCCTGCGTGACCTGGTCGGCCAGCTCGCGCGTGGGGCAGAGCACCAGGGCCTGCACGCGCGGCAGGTCGGCTTTGAGCCGGTGCAGCAGCGCGATGGCGAAGGCGGCGGTCTTGCCCGAGCCCGTCTGCGCCTCGCCGATGACATCGCGGCCCGCCAGGGCCAGCGGCAGGCTGCCCGCCTGGATGGGCGTCATCTGCGCATAGCCGAGCTGGCCGAGGTTGGCCAGCATGGCGGGGCTGAGAGGCAGGCGGTCGAAAGCGGTATCGGTCATCGGCCCGATTGTCGCGGTTGCACTTACAACGTCCTCGGCGCCTCGCTAGCCGAGCCACGTGGGCAACACCGCCGACAGCCGCGTCGTCGTGCCCTGGACGAACTCGACGACGACCAAGGCACCATCTCGCGAGAACGGCGGCTGCGGGAATCCGGCCGTGAAGACAGCCTCCCGCGGCGACGTCAAGTCCTGCGAAGACACGTAGTCGCTGCCCCTGAGCACCCAGATCGTTCGCGGTTGCCAGGCCGTCAGCAACGGCTTGCCATCCCCGCCAACAACTGCGGCACCGACAAGCCAAACCTTGATCGATGCGCCGGTGGAAGGCGTATCGAAACGCGGCTGYCCGGTGACGGGATCGATTTGCATGGAAGGCGCCGATCCCGCTGCCAGCGTCACCTCCTGGGCCCAGGCGCGCAGCGAAGTCGTCCCGGCATCCACGACGGCCGTCGCCTGCTGCAGGTCCTGCAGTTGGCGGTCATGGAGGCTGCGCTCGCTTTGCGGGCCTGGACCGGGCGAACCGCCGCATGACGCCATGAACGGCAGTACCGCAGTTGAAAGGGCAATTCGACGTGWTGGCATGCAGCCATGGTCGGCACCCTGGACGGCGAAGGCATCCTCAGATTTGCTGGCCTTTGAGAGGGCAGAGCGCAAGCTTTGCATCGCTACCCCCACCTGCAAGCCGTCTGGAGCATGTCGCCGGCCTTCGAATCGAACTTCTGCAGTTCCGCGGCGATCAGCGCCCTGCAGGCTTGGCTGCGAACATCCTGACCCTGGCAGCTCAGCGAGGCCGGAGGTTCAGTCAATTGGATCAGCAGCTCTCCCATCGAGGATGAAATGGCGCACACGTGGTAGTTGAGTCGCTCCCGATGAAGGGCCGGGTCGGCAAGGTAATGCTTCAACCTTTCGACGCTCCAGGGCGTCATGCGAACCAGGCGGTCGGAAACATGCCCGACGTACATCGGGTCGGCCTGAATCATCTGCAGGGCTTCTATCAATCGTCTCGTGCCGCTCTGCGTCTGACTGACGTAGGCGTCGGCATCGCCCAGCCATTTCGACATGTCGTCTGAAGCGGTGTACGAAGCGAGCAGCGCACCTTCAATGACGATCCGGGCTACTTTTTTTTTAGACCCGTCAGCACATCAAGGTAGGCGACCCTGTTCACTGCCAACGCACGACGCTGCTGCTCGAAGAACTGCTGGTCGGCAGCCGACAGGTCCGCGCGATTGAGCAGCGAGCCGATGAAACAGGCCGCCTGGGCGAAGCTCTGATCCTGCTGAAAGAAGTCTGTCGTCACCTGGGACTTGGTCTGAACGACAGCCCTGATCTCTGAGCCCAGTTGCGCCCCGGCACCGGCATCGCCCTTGGCTTCCTTGATGACCTTCAAGCGGGCGACATCCGCCTCGGCAGCCGCGGAAATCTTGAGCGCAATGCCCTTGGACGTCGAAATGTCGTATGTCGTCGTGATCTCCTTGCCGATCATGGCGTGGACGCCGGCGCACACCTCGACCTCGGGCGACACGCGCGCCGCGGCAGGCGCCGACTCCGAAGGCCGGCACCCAGCCAACGCCACCCACGCAATCGCGAGCAAGGGCACTGATGTCCAACGCTTTGAAGTCGCCATAGCAGATCCTCCATTAACACTTGCGGACGGCGCGCTGACGCCTGTGTCATCAGGCTAGAGGGTCTTCATTGGCGGCACATCCACGATTCTGACGAGGGCCAAGCGTGGGCAAGCCCCATTTACCAGCACCGCAGCCCCGATGGCGGGCAGCTGGAATCAATCAGCCGCCCGCGCGCTTGACCGTCCAGCCCTCGGGCCGCGCCTTCAGCCAGGCCAGCACCTTGTCGAGGTGGTCGCCCTGGATCTCGACGACGCCGTCCTTGACCGTGCCGCCGCTGCCGCACAGGGCCTTGAGCTGCTTGGCGCACGCCGTCAGCGCCGCATCGTCCAGCGGCAGACCCTTGATGACGGTCACGCCCTTGCCCTTGCGCCCCGCCGTCTCGCGGCTGACGCGCACGATGCCGTCGCCCGCCGGGCGGAGCTTGGCCTTGCAGACGCATTGAGCGATGGGTTGCCCGCAACCGGGGCAGACCCGGCCGACGTCGGTCGAGTAGACGAGGCTCATGGCGCTGGCTTCAGATGCCGCTCGAAAAAGGCATCCATCGTGCGGTAGAGATGCAGCCGCGCTGCGCGGCCGGCGATGCCGTGGGCCTTGCCGGGGTAGATCTGCAGGTCGAAGGTCTTGCCGGCTGTCTGCAGGGCTTCGACGAGGCGCAGCGTGTGCTCGAACAGCACGTTGTCGTCTGCCGTGCCATGCACCAGCAGCAGCGGTTTGCTCAGCAGCGACGCGCGCGCCGGCAGATTGGCACTGGCGTAGGTCACCGCCTTGCCCCCCTCGGGCATGCCGAGATAGCGCTCGGTGTAGGCGGTGTCGTAGAGCGTCCAGTCGGTCACCGGCGCAACGGCGACGGCGGCCGCGAACGGCGTGTCGGCATCCAGCATCGCCCGCGCGCCAAGGAAGCCACCGTAGCTCCAGCCGAAGAAGCCTATGCGCGCCGCGTCCACGCCCGGCACGCGGCCGGGCAGCTGCCGCACGGCCGCGAACAGGTCGGCCACTTCGTGCTGGCCAAAGGACCGGTAGTGGGCACGCGTGAAGGCGCGGTCACGGTGCTCCATGCCTCGCACGTCCAGCATCAGCACGCCATAGCCGCGCTGCTGCCAGTAGGCGATCAATGGCATGTCGCGGCCCCAGCCCCAGTTCACCGTCGCGGAGCCCGGGCCGCCATAGGCCAGCACGATGGCGGGGTGCTTGCCCTGGCCGGGACGGCTGGCGGGTGCGAAGAAGAAGGCGTTCAACGGCGTGCTGCCGTCGGCCGCCGTCAGGTCCAGCGCCAGCGGGACGTTGGCGAAGGCCTCCAGCGCCGGGTCGGGCGCGTCACCGGCCAGGGCGATGGCACTGTCGCGGCCCAGGCTGCGCAGTTCCAGCCGCGGTGGCTGGCCCCAGGCCGAGCGGGTGACGAGCAGGCGGGCGCAGGCTCTGTCGGCCTTGGCATCGCGCCACTGGCGTTCGGCCATGCCCGGCAGGGCCTGGGCCTTGCCCCCGGCCAACGGCTGCAGGTAAAGCTCCCTGGTCTTGCCGCGGTCGCCGGCGGCAGCGAAGACGACGCCTCGCTCGCCCACGCACACCGCATGCGCCACCGCTTCGGCCTGCTGCGTCAGCGGCGTGCGCTGCCCGGTCGCGCGGTTGACCAGCAGCAGCTGGCGCCGGCCCGTTGCCTCGCTGGACCAGAGCAGGCCGCGCGGCGTCTCGATGAGATCGTCATGGACTTCGACCCAGGCCGCATCGGTCTCGACGGTGATGTCGTGTGGCGCGGCATTGGGTTTGAACTCGGTCAGCGTCAATCGCGTCTGGTCGCGGTTGAACCATTGCAGCCAAGGCGTGCCGTCGGCAAACCAGCCGGCGCGGGAGATGTACTCGGCGCCGGTCGGCAACTGCAGCGCATGCGCCTCAGCGGTGGCAACGCCGATGACAAAGGCGGAGACCTGGGCATTCGCTTCACCGGCAGCCGGATAGCGTTGCTCCGTCATCTCGGTGCGGTCCGCAAAGATCTGCGCCCGCGTCTTCAAGCCCACACGCTGTTCGTCGACGCGCAGCGCCAGCAGCTGACGCCCATCCGGGCTCCACCAGAAGCCGCGATGCCGGCCCAGTTCCTCCCCGGCAATGAACTCGGCCAGGCCCCAGGTCACACGGGGATTCATGCGCGCACCGAACAGCGGGCGCGGTTGGGCGCCGGCCTGCAGGGGCAGCACCATCAACTCGCCGCCCTGCACATAGGCCAGGGTCTTGCCGTCGGGGGCGCAGCGCGGGTCCTGCTTGGGCGCGTCGGGCGTGTTCGTCAGGCGCTGGGCCTCAGGGCCCCCGGCGCTCAACTTGACCAGATAGAGGTCACCCGACAGCGGAAAGAGCAACGCACTGTCGTCGCTGCCGCACCACTGGTAGCCGGTGATGCCGCGCTGGCTGATGCGCTGGCGCTCCAGCGCCATCTTCTCGGCCTCGCTGAGCTTCTGGGCGGCACCGCCGAGCAGGTCGGCCGCGCTGACGAGCTTGCGCGGCTCGCCACCTGCGCTGGGCTGGGCCCAGAGCTCCAGCACCTCGCTGTCCGCCGCCGACGGGCGGAGGAAGCTGACCCATTGGCCGGCGGGCGAGATCTCAGCCTGGCGCGGCAGGCGGCCGGCGAGCGGCGGGTCAGCGGTGAGGCGTTCAAGGGTGAGGGTCTGGGCCGAGGCTGCGCTTGTGACGCAGAAGGCGGCCAGCAGGGTCATGAGGATCTTCATCACGACATGCTAGCCGCGCCTCGGTCCAGGGCTCAGGCAGGCACAGCCGCGGTCGCCAGCTCAAAGCCCTCGTCCAGCCAGCCGGTGACGCCGCCGGCCATGATCTTCACCGGCCGGCCCAACCGCGCCAGCCGCAGCGCGCCGCGGGCTGCGCCGTTGCAGTGCGGGCCGGCGCAGTAGGTGACGAACAGGGTGTCCATGGGCCACGCGGCCAGCTTGCTCTCGACGAGCTTGCCGTGCGGAAAGTGGATGGCGCCTGGCACATGGCCGCGGGCAAACAGCTCGGCTGAGCGCACGTCCAGCAGTACGAAATCGGCGCCTTGGGCCAGCGCGTCGTGCACGTCCCAGCAGTCGGCCTCGAAGGTGAACTCAGCGGCGAAGTGGGCCTCGGCTTGCGCGGACGGGGCGGCGGGAATGGCGGTCACTTGAGAAGGCATGGTGGGCTCCGTTAAACAGGTGCCGCCATGGTCGCGACAGCCGGCCGGGGCCACAATTGGCGCCCATGACCCGTATCGACAAGATCGCGCCAAACGACATCACCACAACCGGGCCGCTTGTCGTCGCGCCGGTCTACGACGGCCTGTGCACCTTCGAGTTCGCCATTGCCGCCGAGGTCTTTGGCCTGGCGCGGCCGGAGATGGGCCCGGGCTGGTACCGCTTCGCCAGTGCCGCCGTCGAGCCCGGGCCGCTGCGCGCCCACGGCGGCCTGACGGTCAGCAGCGACGGCGGCATCGAGCTGCTGGACCGGGCCGACCTCATCGTCATGGCCGGCTGGAAAGGCGCCGACGTGCCAGTGCCTGACGCGCTGGCCAAGCGGCTGCGCAAAGCCTGGCAGCGCGGCGCGCGGCTGGCGTCGATCTGCTCCGGCGCCTTCGTGCTGGCCGCCACCGGCCTGCTGGACGGCCGCCGCGCCGCGACGCACTGGCGCTATGCCGACAAGCTGCGCGAGCGCCACCCGGCCATCGACGTCGATGCCGGCGTGCTCTACGCCGAGGAGGACCGCGTCTTCACATCGGCCGGCAGCGCGGCGGGCATCGACCTGATGCTGCACCTCGTGCGCAGCGACTTCGGCGTGGAAGCCGCCAACAGCGTCGCACGCCGGCTGGTGATGCCCGCCCACCGTGGCGGCGGGCAGGCGCAGTTCATCGAGCGGCCGGTGCCGCGCGACCGCACGAACCGGCTGTCCGGCCTGATGGACCAGGTGCGCGCCGATCTGCGCGCGCCGTGGACGCTGGAGCGCATGGCCGCGGCCAGCGCCATGAGCCCGCGCACGCTGCTGCGCCGCTTCACCGAGGCCACCGGCCAATCCCCCGGCGACTGGCTGATTGCCGAGCGCGTCGCCGAGGCCCAACGGCTGCTTGAGGCCAGCAGTCTGCCGGTCGAAAGCGTCGCGGCCGAGGCTGGGTTTGGCAGCGTGCAGGCGCTGCGGCATCACTTCCAGGCGCGGCTCGGGCTGGCGCCAAGGGCTTATCGGAGCAGTTTTGGGGTGGGGCGGTAGTCCGGTCCACAGCATTGGGGAAACGTGCTTGGCGCCTGAACTTGGAGTGCGATGGATACCTCAGGCCCAATGCGCCTGCTGGGCAACGACGAAGTTGCCAATCAGACCTAGGGCCCAGATATTGCCGAGCAAGTGGGGGAACCAACCCGTTACAGCATTGATGCACTTTTTTAACAAGGTGGACGGAGATGGGGCCAATCGCACTCTTTGACAAGTCATTCCTGCAGTCGCTGTCGGTCGACGAATCGGTGTGGTTCGACCATTTCTTCATACCGGTCGTTTGCCCGCTCTTCTTCGTAGAGACCCTTGCGGACCTGGCCAAGACCATGAAGGAGGGCAGTACGCGCACCGCCGAGGGCGAGGTACGCGTCATCGCTGAAAAGACGCCAGTTCTGAGCGGGGTGCCGTGCGTTCACCACGCCAACATTTGTATTTCTAACCTGCTCGGGCAACCCGCGCCTCATGTCGGGCAGATTCCGATGGCTGGCGGCCGCCCCGTGCGCGCCTCGGACGGAAAGTCAGGGGTGGTTTTCAAGAACTCGCCAGAGGCCGAGGCATTCGCACGCTGGCAGCGAGAGCAGTTTCTCGAAGTCGAGAGAGGCTCGGCCGCGGAGTGGCGGCGGATGCTGTCCGAACTGGACCTGCCAGGGGTCGGCAGGGGGATGCAGGCACTCGGTATCACGCCGCAGAACTGCAAAACTTTGGAGCAAGCTCATGGCATTGCCGCGTCGCTCGTTCACACTCAGGCGGCGCCGCAGCAGC
>NZ_JBFULE010000186.1:0-8140 GCF_056400485.1 Roseateles sp. P5_B10 | reverse complement strand
CTGCAAGTCCCAGCCACCGTCCAGCTCAACGAACGCGATATCTCGATCCTGCAGGCCCGCACGGCAGGCTTCGTCCAGCGAGTCGCCCGCCTGGCACCCGGTGACGTCGTGGCCGCCGGCGCCTTCATTGCCGAACTGCTCGTGCCGGAATGGGCCGGCGCCCAGCAGGAGTTCCTGGCGGTGCGCGGTACCGGCGACGAAGCCCTGGCTAGCGCGGCGCGCCAGCGCCTCGTGCTCATGGGCATGCCAGCTTCCCTCATCCAGCAGGTCGAGCGAACGGGTCAAGTCCAGGCGCTGACGACGGTGCATGCGCCCACCGGAGGCCTGGTGCAGGAGTTGATGGTCCGTCCGGGCATGACGGTGTCCCAAGGTATGAGCCTGGCCCGCATCACCGGGCTGTCCACGGTCTGGATCGAGGCTGCGTTGCCCGAAGCTCAGGCCGGCATGGCGCGGGTGGGCGAACCGGTCGATGTGGTGCTGACGGCTTTCCCGGGCGAGACGCTGCGCGGCAAGATCAGCGCGGTGCTGCCGGAGGCCAGCAGCGAGACGCGCACGCTGCGCGTCAGGGTCGAGTTGCGCAACCCCCAGGGGCGCCTGCGGGCCGGCATGTTTGCAACGATGCGGCTGGGCGGGTCCAGCGAGGAAGCACTGGTCGTCCCCGCCGAGGCGGTCATTCGCACCGGCCAGCGCGTGGTGGTCTACGTCGTCGAGCAGCCCGGGCGCTTCACGCCGGTCCAGGTTCGCCTGGGCCGCGAGCTGGGCGACAAGCTGGAGGTCCTGCAGGGCTTGCAGCCGGGCCAGCAGGTTGTTGCTTCGGGCCAGTTCCTCATCGATTCCGAGGCCAGCATGCAGGGGGTGATGCAGCGGCAGGCGAGCCCCGGTGCGCCTGCCGCCAGCGCCGCGCTGCGCCTTGAACCCAAGGGAGGCGCCCAATGATCGCCGCACTGATCCGCTGGTCGGTCGGCAACCGCTTCCTGGTGCTGCTGGCCACGCTCTTTCTCGCTGTCGCCGGCGTGCTCTCGTTGCGCTCCACGCCCATCGACGCGCTGCCGGACCTGTCGGACGTGCAGGTCATCATCCGCACCAGCTACCCCGGCCAGGCGCCGCAGATCGTCGAGAACCAGGTCACCTACCCGCTGGCGACGACCATGCTGTCGGTGCCGGGCGCCAAGACCGTGCGTGCGTTCTCGTTCTTCGGGGACTCCTTCGTCTACGTGATCTTCGAGGACGGCACGGACCTGTACTGGGCACGCTCCCGCGTGCTGGAGTACCTGAACCAAGTCCAGGGCAGGTTGCCGGCGACGGCCAAGCCTTCGCTTGGGCCCGACGCGACCGGCGTGGGCTGGGTGTTCCAGTACGCGCTGGTGGACCGCAGCGGGCAGCACGATCTGTCGCAGCTGCGCGCGCTGCAGGACTGGTTCCTCAAGTTCGAGCTGAAGGCCGTCGCCAATGTCGCCGAGGTCGCCACCGTCGGCGGCATGGTCAAGCAGTACCAGGTGGTCATGGATCCGGCCAAGCTGGTCGCCTACGGCATCACGCACAACCAGGTGCGCGAGGCGCTGATGAACGGCAACCAGGAGGCCGGTGGCGCGGTGCTGGAACTGGCCGAGGCCGAGTACATGGTGCGCGCCAGCGGCTTCCTCAAGTCACTGGACGACTTCCGCAGCATCGTGCTGGCCAACCGCAATGGCGTGCCGGTGCTGCTGGGCCAGGTCGCCACCGTCCAGATCGGCCCGGAGATGCGCCGCGGCATCACTGAGCTGGATGGCGAAGGCGAGGCGGTGGGCGGCGTGGTGATCCTGCGCACCGGCAAGAACGCCCAGGCCACCATTGCCGCGGTCAAAGACAAGCTCAAGCAGCTACAGGCCAGCCTGCCCAAAGGCGTCGAGATCGTCACGACCTATGACCGCAGCTCGCTGATCCAGCGCGCCATCGACAACCTGTCGATGAAGTTGGTCGAGGAATTCATCGTGGTCGCGATCGTCTGTGCGGTGTTCCTGTGGCACTTGCGCTCCGCGCTGGTGGCCATCATCTCGCTGCCGCTGGGCGTCATGGCGGCCTTCCTGGTCATGCAATACCAGGGGCTGAACGCCAACATCATGTCGCTGGGCGGCATCGCCATTGCCGTCGGCGCCATGGTGGATGCGGCCGTCGTCATGATCGAGAACGCGCACAAGAAGCTGGAGGCTTGGCAGCACGCGCACCCGGATGAAGAGTTGAAGGGTGAGGCCCGCTGGGCGGTCATCACTGACGCCGCCGTCGAGGTGGGGCCAGCGCTGTTCTTCTCGCTGCTGATCATCACGCTGTCCTTTGTGCCGGTCTTCACGTTGCAGGCGCAGGAGGGTCGGCTGTTCGGGCCGCTGGCCTACACGAAGACCTATGCGATGGCTGCTGCCGCGGGCCTGTCGGTCACGCTGATCCCGGTGCTGATGGGCTACTGGATCCGCGGACGCATCCCGGACGAGCGGCGCAATCCGATCACGCGGGGGCTGATCGCGATGTATCGGCCGGCGCTGGAAGTCGTGCTGCGCTGGCCCAAAGCCACGATCGTGGTGGGCGTGGCGGCGTTCGCGACAACCTTATGGCCTCTGATGCGCCTGGGGGGTGAGTTCCTGCCGCCCCTGGACGAGGGCGACCTGTTGTACATGCCATCGGCGCTCCCTGGCCTGTCGGCCCAAAAGGCCGCCGAGCTGCTGCAGATCACCGATCGCATGATCAGGACGGTGCCTGAGGTGCAAAGGGTGTTCGGCAAGGCCGGGCGGGCCGAGACCGCCACCGACCCGGCGCCATTGGAGATGTTCGAGACCACCGTCCAGCTCAAGCCGCGCGACCAGTGGCGCCCGGGCATGACGCCGGAGAAGCTGGTGGAGGAACTGGACCGCACGGTGAAGGTGCCTGGCCTGAGCAACATTTGGATCCCACCGATCCGCAACCGCATCGACATGTTGGCCACTGGCATCAAGAGCCCCATCGGCGTGAAGGTCTCCGCCACGGATCTGACCGCCATTGATCGGGTCGCTGCCCAGATCGAGGCGGTGGCGAAGAATGTGCCCGGTGTCAGCTCGGCGTTGGCCGAGCGACTGACTGGCGGCCGCTACGTCGACGTGCAGATCGACCGGGCGGCAGCGGCGCGGTTTGGCATGAACGTGAGTGACGTGCAGGCGGTGGTGTCAGGCGCCATCGGAGGCGAGAACGTCGGCGAGACCGTCGAAGGACTGGCCCGTTTCCCGATCAACCTGCGCTATCCGCGCGAACTGCGCGACACGCCGCAGAAGCTGCGCAACCTGACGGTGCTCACACCCGGCGGCCAGCAGGTGACGCTGGGCAGCTTGGCCACCGTCGCGCTTGTCGACGGCCCGCCCATGCTCAAGAGCGAGAACGCCCGGCCATCCGGCTGGGTCTACGTCGACGTGCGCGGCCGTGACCTGGCGTCGGTCGCTGGTGACTTGCGGCGCGCGGTGGCCCAGCAGGTGCGCCTGGAGCCGGGCATGAGCCTGGCGTACTCCGGGCAGTTCGAGTACATGGAGCGCGCCAACGAGCGGCTGAAGGTCGTCGTGCCGGCGACGCTGCTCATCATCTTCGTGCTGCTGTACCTGACGTTCCGGCGTGCCGAGGAGGCTGCGCTGATCATGGCCACGCTGCCGCTCGCGTTGACCGGCGGGGTGTGGTTCCTCTACCTGCTGGGCTACAACCTGTCCGTGGCCACCGGCGTGGGCTTCATCGCGCTGGCGGGGGTGTCGGCGGAATTCGGGGTGGTGATGCTGCTGTACCTCAAGCACGCGCTCGAAGACCGGATGCGCGCCGGCATGCCCATGACGCGGGACGTGGTGCTCGACGCCGTCCGCGAGGGCGCCGTGCTGCGGGTGCGGCCCAAGGCAATGACGGTGGCCGTGATCCTCGCCGGCCTGCTGCCCATCGTCTGCGGCTCGGGCACCGGCTCCGAGGTCATGAGCCGGATTGCCGCGCCCATGCTTGGCGGCATGTTGACGGCGCCGCTGCTGTCCCTTTTCGTCGTGCCTGCGGCTTTCACATTGATGCGGGGAAGGCCGCAGCCAGCTGCATGCCTGCAGTGACACGCTTGGCACTAGAAATCAGCCACCTTGCCCCAGGACGATTCGTTGAATCGTGCGGGGTTGAAAGGTGCGGGATCGAAGATTGGCCGGGCACCCGTGACCAGGTCGGCGATCAGGTGGCCTGCGCCGGGGCCGATGCCGAACCCGTGGCCGGAAAAGCCCGCGGCCAGAATGAAGCCGGGCATATGCGGCAGTTCCCCGATACCCGGCACGCCGTCGGGCGTGCTGTCGATGTAGCCCGCCCAGGTGCTGGCGATGCGGGCCGCGCGCAGCGCCGGCAACAAGTCGACGGCGCGGCGGTGGGTTTCGCGAACGCCGGCAGGGTCGGGTTTGGGGTCGAGGATGCGCGCCCGTTCCATCGGCGTGGGCTCGTCCAGCTTCCATCGCGCACGGGTTTCGTGACCCCAGCGGATGCCTTCCAGCCCACCGGGAAATACATTGCGCCAGYGCTTGGCGAACATCGGCACGAACTGCGGTGCGAAGCGCAGCAGCTGCGGCGTGGGGTCGACGCGCCCACGCCCGCTGATTGCCAGGACGTAGTGGCCGTCAGGGCGCCGGGTGACGGCGACGCGCGGGCCCGCCAGGGCGTCCGGCAGGCGCTGTTCCACCGGTGCCAGACGCACTATGGATTGACGCACCGTGGCGAGCGGGAACCGCACGCCGAGCTGGTTGCAGAACGATGACGCCCACGCACCGCCCGCGAGAACCGCGGTGCGGGTCTTGATGGTCCCGGCTTCCGTCACGACGCCGCTGACGCGGCCGCCTTCCAGCTCGATGCCGCGAGCGGCGCAGTTCTGGTGGACGGTGCCGCCGAGTTTCATGAGCGCGGCTGCCACGGCAGGTGCCGCCTTGGCCGGGTCGGCCGTACCGTCGCTCGGCGAGAAGACGCCGCCTTTCCACACGCGGCCGGTCGCCTGGCCCCGCTCCGACGCCTCGCGGCCACTGAGCATGTGGGTGGTCACGCCAGCCGTCTTCGCCAGCTCGCGCCAGCTGGCCCAGCCGGAAATCTGGGCATCGTCGTCGCTCAGGTAGAGCAAGCCGCAGCGCTTGAAGCCCGTGTCCTCGCCGGTGTCGGCGGCAAACTGATCCCAGAGTTCAAGGCTCTTGGTGGCCATCGGCAGTTCGCGGGCGTCCCGGTTCTGCTGGCGGCACCAGCCCCAGTTGCGGCTCGACTGCTCGGCGCCGATGAGGCCCTTCTCGACCACGGCGACCGACAGGCCGCGCCGGGCCAGGTAGTAGGCGGTGAAGACACCGATGATGCCGCCGCCGATCACGACAACGTCGGCGCTGGCCGGCGGCTTGGGCGAGGTCTCGATGAGGCGCAATGGCTGGGACATATTGGATCTTGACAGTCGTTTCAGGCCGGGACGGTTTGCACCACGTAGAACTTCGCGACGTGGTCGTGGCTCTCCCAGCCGATGGGCGCGCCCTGCGGCACGAAGAGCGCATCGCCAGCGCCCGCCGACAGCACGCTGCCGTTGGGGCTGGCGAATCGCACGTTGCCGGCCAGCAGGTGCATGAATTCGTTGAGGGGATGCGGACGGACGACGCGGTGGTAGGGCGTCGAGTCCCAGGTGCCGGCGCGGTACTGCGTCTGCTCCTCAGTGAAGACGTTGTCGCTGCGGCAGGCCGGGCTCGGGCCTAGCAGCGTTTGCGCCGGTGGCGGGTTGGAGGGCTTCAGGTCGGCCTCGGCGTGCAAGGGCGTGATGCCGGGCGCCGATGGGCCATCACTTGCGGCCGCGCAGCACACGAAGCGCACGCCAACCCCGGCCTGGATGCGCACCGCAGTCCCCCGTGCGATGACGGCGCCCGCCTCGGGACCGAGCACCAGCGGCGCCGCGCCAGCCGCTGTCAGCGTCAGCTGGCCCGCCACGACGACGAGGGTCTCGGTATGAGGAAAGCTGGCCACGTCGATATCGCCAGTGAAGTTGACCCGGCCGGCGATCATCGCGCCGGGTCCTTCCCAGGCGATCTCGCGACATGGCGCGAACGGGTCGTCCTTGCCGAAGGCCGCCTGGTGGAAGGTCGTCGAAAGGGGGGCACCGTCGGCGCGGTGCAGCAGCAGGGCTGCGGTCATGCGTGCTCCTCGTTCATGTAGCCAAGAATGGCTTTGGTTTCCAGGTATTCCTGCAGGCCTTCGACGCCGTACTCACGGCCGTTGCCCGAGCGCTTGTAGCCGCCGAAGGGGGCGTTTGGGTTCCACGCCGGATGGTTGATGTGCACCTGCCCCGAGCGGATGCGCGCAGCGACGGCACGCGCGGCGGCGGGGTCGCGGCTCTGCACATGGGCGCCCAGGCCGTAGACCGTGTCGTTGGCGATCTCCACGGCCTCGTCCACGCCGTCGTAGGCAATGATGGACAGCACCGGCCCGAAGATCTCCTCCTGCGCGATGCGCATTTGCGGCTGCACGTCGGAGAAGATGGTCGGGCGGACGTAGAAGCCGCGCTCCAGGCCCGGCGGCCGGCCGGGGCCGCCGCAGACGAGCCGGGCGCCTTCGGCGAGGCCGGCCTCGATCATTTCCTGAACGCGGTTGAACTGGGCGCGATTGGCGACCGGACCGTGCGTCGTCTGCGGCAAGCGCGGGTCACCCACGACGAGGGCCGCGGCCGCTTCGGCGGCGAGCCGCTCGACCTCCGCCAGGCGCTCGCGCGGGACGATCATGCGGGTCGGGGCGCTGCAGGACTGGCCGACGTTGCGGAAGGCCGCGGCCACGCCCAGAGGTATGGCGCGCGGGAGGTCCGYGTCGGGCAGAACGATGTTGGGCGACTTGCCGCCCAGTTCCTGCGCGACCCGCTTGACCGTCGGCGCGGCCGCCTGGGCCACCAGCACGCCGGCGCGCGTCGAGCCGGTGATCGAGATCATGTCGACATCCGGGTGCGCCGCCAGCGCTGCGCCAACCTCCGGCCCCTCGCCATTGACGAGGTTGAACACGCCGGCAGGGACGCCGGCATCGCGCATCACCTCGGCGAAGAGCAGCGCGCTCAAGGGCGACAGCTCGCTGGGCTTCAGCACGACGGTGCACCCCGCCGCCAGCGCGGGGCCGACCTTGGCGGTGATCTGGTAAAGCGGCCAGTTCCAGGGCGTGATCAGCCCGCACACGCCGATGGGCTCGCGCAGGATGGACACACCCTCGCGATGGGTCAGGAAGGGATAGCTGCGTGCCAGGTCACGCGCCACGCGGATGTGCTCTGCGGCAATGGGCACCYGCGTGCTGCGCGCGACGCTGATGGCGGCGCCCATTTCCAACGAGATGGCCTGCGCGAACCACTCCGCGCGCTCCAGGATCAAGGCGTGCACTCGGTCGAGCAGCGCGGCCCGGGTTTCGACCGCACTGACGGACCAGGTGGTGAAGGCCCGCCGGGCTGCGGCCACGGCGGCGTCGACGTCCTGCGCATTGCCCAGCGCGATCTCCGCGACGGCCTGCTCCGTCGACGGGTTGGTGACGGCGCTGCGGGCCGCACCCGCCGGAGTGCGCCACTCACCGCCGATGAAGACGCGATCCAGGTGGCCGGCGTTCATGAGACGCTCGATGACGGGGTTCATTCAGTGTGTCCTTTGGGACCTGACAAGGCGAACGAAAGTAGACATGAAGGGCCGCTTGAGGGCGTGCCGGATGTGCGCCGGACTTCGCAAGAATCTGTCGTGCCGGCCCCGCAGAACAGCGAGCGCTGCTGTGGATGGCCGCTGCCCCGGATCTAAGCTCGGCCATGCTTGAAGAACAGATCCCCGCCACTGCGGTCGACGACCTGATGCCCGACCTGGTCGCCTTGCGCCGCGACCTGCATGCCCACCCGGAGCTGGCCTTCCAGGAGCGGCGCACCGCCGGCATCGTCGCGGCGGCGTTGCGCCTGCTCGGGCTCGAAGTGCACGAAGGCCTGGGTGGCACCGGTGTCGTCGGCACGCTGCGCCACGGCACGAGCGGCCGCTCGGTCGGGCTGCGTGCCGACATGGACGCACTGCCGATGGCCGAACAGTCGCGCCTGGGCCATGCCAGCCGCCATGCCGGCGCACACCACGGCTGCGGCCACGACGGCCACACCGCCATGCTGCTCGGCGCCGCGCGGCAC
>NZ_JBFULE010000185.1:0-8181 GCF_056400485.1 Roseateles sp. P5_B10 | reverse complement strand
ATGATGCGCTCCACCGCCTCGCGCTGTTCGCTTTCCTCGCGCCGCGCGGGGCCGAGGTGCAGGGCCTGCCAGAACAGGCCGCGCTTCATGCGCAGGTTGCGGCCGGTCATGATGTTGTCCAGCACGCTCATGCCCTTGAAGAGCGCGAGGTTCTGAAAGGTGCGCGCCACGCCCATCTCGGCCACCTGGCGCGGGCTCATGCCCTTGAAGGTACGGCCGCGCAGCGTGATGCTGCCCTGCTGTGGCTGATACACGCCGTTGATGCAGTTCAGCATCGAGCTCTTGCCCGCGCCATTGGGGCCGATGATGGCGCGCACCTCGTGCTCGCGCACATCGAAGCTGATATCGGTCAGCGCCTTCACGCCACCAAAGGCCAGCGAGATGTTCTTCACCTCCAGCACGATCTCGCCGATCTTCTTCATGCGGCGCTCCGAACCGGCGGGAAGGTGCGTGCCTCGACGATACGCAGGTCGGCCGCCACCATCGACGTGCGGCCATCCTCGAACTTCACCTGCGTCTCGATGTACTGCGACACCTTGCCGTCGTAGAGCGCGTCGATGAGCACGCCGTACTTCTCGGCGATGGCACCGCGGCGGACCTTGCGTGTGCGCGTCAGCTCGCCATCGTCGGCATCCAGCTCCTTGTGCAACACGAGGAAGCGGCTGATCTGGCTGCCGGCCAGCAGCTCGTCCTGCGCCAGGTCGGCATTGACCTTCTCCACGCAATCCAGGATCAACTCGTAGACCTCCTGCCGCTGGGCCAGGTCCGTGTAGCCGGCGTAAGGCAGATTGCGCCGCTCGGCCCAGTTGCCGACGGCCTCGAAGTCGATGTTGATGAAGGCGCAGACCTTGTCGCGCTTGTCGCCGAAGCAGACCGCCTCCTTGATGTGCGGGAAGAACTTCAGCTTGTTCTCGACGTATTTGGGCGCAAACATCGCGCCGTCGAAGGTGCCGCCCATCAGACGGCCGACATCCTTGGCGCGGTCGATGATCTTCAGGTGGCCGCCAGGCGTCAGGAAGCCGGCGTCGCCGGTGTGGAACCAGCCGTCTGGCGTCAGCGCTTCGGCCGTCGCGGCGTCGTTCTTGTAGTAGCCCTTGAGCAGGCCGGGCGAGCGCACCAGCAGCTCGCCGCTGTCGGTCAGCTTGATCTCCACGCCGTCGATGGGCACGCCCACCGTGTCGGCTCGGGCCTCGTGGTCGGGCTGCAGGCAGACGAAAACGGCCGTCTCCGTCGAGCCATAGAGCTGCTTCAGATTGATGCCGATGGCCCGGTAGAAGCTGAACAGGTCGGGCCCGATGGCCTCGCCTGCCGTGTAGGCCACCCGCACGCGCGAGAAGCCCAACGTGTTGCGCAGCGGGCCATAGATCAGCGCATCACCCACGGCGTAGGCCATCCGGTCCAGCAGGCCCACCGGCTGCTTGTCCATCAGGCGCGGGCCAACACGCCGGGCCAGGCTCATGCAGCGCTCGAACAGCCAGCGCTTGATCGCCGACGCATCCTCCATGCGGATCATCACCGTCGTCAGCAGGCCTTCGAAGACCCGCGGCGGCGCGAAGTAGTAGGTCGGGCCGACCTCCTTCAGATCGATGCTGACGGTGGAGGCCGACTCCGGGCAGTTGACGACATAGCCCACGGCCAGCCACTGCGCATAGCTGAAGATGTTCTGGCCCACCCAGGCCGGCGGCAGATAGGCCAGCACCTCTTCACGGTCGGTCAGCTTGTCGAAGCGCTGGCCGGCCTGGGCACGGTCGATCAGCGTCGCATGGGTGTGCATGACGCCCTTGGGGCTGCCCGTCGTGCCGGAGGTGAAGAACAGCGCCGCGACGTCACCGGGCAGGCAGGCCGCCACCTCGGCGGCGAAGAACTCGGGTCGCTCGGCCTCATAGGCGCGGCCCCGCGTAGCCAGCTCGTCCAGCGAAGCGAGACCCGGCTCGTCGTAGTTGCGCAGGCCGCGTGGGTCGTCGAACCAGATGCGCTTCAACTGGGGGCATTGCTCGCGCAGCTCCAGCAGCTTGTCGACCTGCTCCTGGTCCTCGACGATGGCAAACGCGATCTCCGCGTTGTTCAGCGGGAAGACGAATTCAGCGGCGACGGCGTCTTGATAAAGCGGCACTGGGATGGCGCCCAGGCATTGCGCGGCCAGCATGCTGGCGTACAGGCGCGGCCGGTTTTCACCAACGACGACGATGTGCTCACCGCGGCGGAGGCCGGCAGCGGACAGGCCCAGGGCCAGCTCCTGCACTAGCGCGGCGAGCTGCGCCCACGACAGTGTCTGCCAAACGCCGTAAGCCTTCTCGCGCAGCGCAGGCGCGTCGGGCCGGCGGGCGGCGTGGTCGAGCAAGAGCCGGGGGAAGGTCGTCAAGCCTGTCTCCAATGCGCGGGCTGGAGCCTGCGTCTGTGAGCCCCATTCTGGTCAGTACTTTGACGCCCATCTGTCGGTACGACGACAATTTACGGGTCTTCACGGCCCAGACTTTCCCGCCCCCATGGCCAACACGTCACTGCCGCTCAGACAACGTACCCGCCGGCCAGCGCCGGCTGAGCTGGACGCCATTCCCTGGTTGAAGCTGCTGACCGGCCCACTGCGCGAGCGCGCCATCGCCACGCTGGAGGTCGGCGATGCCGAGCCCGGCGAGCGGCTGTGCCGCATCGGCCGACCAGCCACCTTGTGGTTTGGCGTCATCGACGGCCTGCTGAAGATGAACAACGACGACTCGCTGGGCGCGGCCGTCACCTTCACCGGCATCCCTCCGGGCGGCTGGTTCGGCGAAGGCACGTTGCTCAAGCGCGAGGTCTACCGCTACAACATCCAGGCCCTGCGGCCCAGCGTCGTGGCCGGCCTGCCCATTGAGAGCTTCCATGCGCTGCTCGACGGCAGCATCGCGTTCAACCGCTTCGTGCTGGACCAGCTGAACGAACGCCTGGGCCAGTTCATCGCCGCGCGAGAGACCGACCGCATCCACGACCCCGACGTGCGCGTCGCCCGCAACCTCGCCGCCCTCTTCCACCCGACCCTCTACCCAGGCGTGGGCAACTGGCTGCGCATCACGCAGCAGGAGCTGGGCTATCTGGTGGGGTTGTCGCGCCAGCGGGTGAACCAGGCGCTGCACCGCTTGAGCGATGCCAACCTGATCCGCATCGAATATGGCGGCCTGCGGGTGCTGGACCTCGTCGGCCTGAGGCGGTTTGCAGGTTGAGTTTCAGGCTCAGGCCGCGAAGGCGATGGCTTCAGGTTCGACCTTGGGCAGGGCAGCCCAACGGTCGGCACCCAGCTCATAGAGCAGCGCAGCGGCGCTGCCGGGGCCATCGGCCAATGTGCCTTTCATGCGCAGGCCCAGACACTCCAGCGTCTTGCGCGTTGGCGCATTGCTGGGCAAAACGGCAGCGACGACGGTACTTTCGTGGTGCTGTTCGAAAGCCTGGCTCATCGCATGCTGGGCCATTTCCGATGCCAGGCCGCGGCCCCAGGCCTGGGGCGTGATGCGGTAGTAAAGGTAGAGGCCGGCGTGGCCGGCAACGCTGCGGTGCATCAGGCCGCCAAAGCCGATCAGCGTCTCAGGTTGTTCGCGCTCGGCGATGGYCCAGTGGCCGAAACCCCGCGTCTGCCAGTGAGCAAGCCAGGCCTGCAACTGGGTTTCGGTGGCCGCGCGGCCGTGCGGCGTCGCGGCGGCACAGAAACGGTTCACCGCTGGGTCGGCATGCAGCGCCGTCAGGGTATCCAGATCGCTTTCCCGCGGTGGCCTCAGCACGAGGCGTCGGGTCACCATGGCCGCTGGCACGGCCGCAACAGAGGCGCAGAACTCACTCGGAACCATGTACGACGCAAACTCGGTGGAAACCCTAGGAGGGTAGCCGCGAGCCGGCCGAGGCGAAAGCCCGGGGGCACGGGACCTGTCGCAAAACCGTCACAAAGCCACGTAAAGAGCGCAGAAGCAGGGCCGACTCGGCGCCCCAGCAAGGCCGCCGGCGCCCAGACCGGCCCGGACTCAAGGACCGGGCCTGGCGCTGAACTGCAGCGCCGCGACGGTCAACCCGTCAGCAGCGCGTTGACGCGCTTCACATAGGCCGCCGGGTCTTCCAGGTGACCGCCTTCGGCCAGCACGGCCTGGTCGAACAGCACCTGGGCGAGGTCGTCGAAGTGATCGCTGCCATCCAGCTTCTTCACCAGTGCGTGCTCGGCGTTGATCTCCAGCGTTGGCTTGCTCTCGGGCGCGGTCTGGCCGGCCTGCTTCAACAGGCGCGCCAGATGGCCGCTCATGTCGCCCTCTTCCACGACGATGCAGGCGGGCGAGTCGACCAGGCGGGTTGTCACGCGCACGTCCTTGGCACGGTCCTTCAGCGCTTCTTTCAGCTTGTCCAGCAGCGGCTTCAGGCTCTCTGCCGTCTCGTCGGCCTTCTTCTTCTCGTCCTCGTCCAGCAGCTTGCCCAGGTCGACCGCGCCCTTGGCGACGGACTGCAGCGTCTTGCCTTCGAATTCATAGAGGTGGCTGAGCATCCACTCGTCGACGCGGTCGACCAACAGCAGCACCTCGATGCCCTTCTTGCGGAAGATCTCTAGCTGTGGGCTGTGCTTCGCAGCAGCGAGCGAATCGGCGGTGATGTAGTAGATGACGTCCTGGCCGTCCTTCAGGCGCGACACATAGTCGGCCAGGCTGACGTTCGCGTCCGCATGCGTCGAGGCAAAGCGGAACAGCTTGGCCAGGCGTTCCTGGTTCTGGTGGTCTTCGCCGATGCCTTCCTTGAGCACCTGGCCGAAGTCCTTCCAGAAGGCGGCGTACTTGTCCTTGTCGGCCTGCTCTTCGCTGTTGGCCAGGCTTTCCAGCATGCCCAGCACGCGCTTGGTGGAGCCCTCGCGGATGGCCTTCACGTCGCGACTTTCCTGCAGCAGCTCACGGCTGACGTTCAGCGGCAGGTCGGCCGAGTCGATCACGCCCTTGACGAAGCGCAGGTAGACCGGCATCAGCGCCTCGGCGTCGTCCATGATGAAGACGCGCTTCACGTAGAGCTTCACGCCGCCGCGCTTGTCGCGGTTCCAAAGGTCGAAGGGCGCCTTCTGCGGGATGTAGAGCAGCTGGGTGTACTCGCTGCGGCCCTCGACGCGGTTGTGCGTGTAGGCCAGCGGCGCGTCGCTGTCGTGGCTGATCTGCTTGTAGAACTCTTCGTATTGTTCTTGCGTGACCTCGCTCTTGCTGCGGCTCCACAGGGCGGAAGCCTTGTTGACCGGCTCCCATTCGTCGAGCACGACCTGCTTGGCGTTGTCCGCGTCCCACTCTTCCTTCTTCATCAGGATGGGGAGCGAAATGTGGTCGCTGTACTTGCTGATGGTCGACTTGACGCGCCAGGTCTTCAGGAACTCTTCCTCGCCGTCGCGCAGATGCAGGATGACGTCGGTGCCGCGGCCAGCCTTGGTGATGGTCTCCAGCTCGTACTCGCCGGTGCCTTCGCTGCTCCAGCGCACGGCCTGGTCCACCGGCAGACCGGCGCGGCGGGTCTCGACGGTGATGCGGTCGGCGACGATGAAGCCGGAATAGAAGCCCACGCCGAACTGGCCAATGAGCTGGGCGTCCTTCTTCTGGTCGCCTTCCAGCTTGGCCATGAACTCGCGCGTGCCGCTCTTGGCGATGGTGCCCAGGTGGGAGGCGGCCTCATCGGCGCTCATGCCGATGCCGTTGTCACTGATGGTCAGCGTCTTGGCTGCCTCGTCGAAGCTGACGCGCACTTCCAGGTTGGGGTTGTCTTCAAACAGCGCCGCGTTGTCCAGCGCCTCGAAGCGCAGCTTGTCGCAGGCGTCGCTGGCGTTGCTCACCAGCTCGCGCAGGAAGATCTCCTTGTTGGAGTACAGCGAGTGCGTGACGAGGTGCAGGATCTGCTTGACTTCGGCCTGGAAGGCGTGGGTTTGCTTGGTCATGGTGAGGTGTCCATCAAAACAAAACGCGGCCTCAGGTCGGGCCGCGCGGCAGGAGTTCAAGTGGGGGCGTCAGTAGGAAACTGCAAGCCGTGGCACGTCGACTTTGATCAGCGCCTTGGACAGCGAACCGGCCGCCGCGCGGGCGTAGTCCAGCGCCCAGGCGGCATCGGCAAACGCAGCCGGCCCTGCGGCCAGCGCGACGCCCACCAGCTTGTCGGCCAGCAGCACCTTGCCCGAGCCTCGCAGGGGCTCGCACTCCAGGCGGACGAAGTTCTCGTCCAGCCAGCGGCGGGCGGCCTCGAAGCCCAGCACCTCGGTGCCGTCGAGCTGGATGTCGACCCGCGCGCCGGTGGCGAAGATGACGGTGATCCGGGCTTGCATGGCCCGGATTGTGTCAGTGGACCGACGATCCGGGTCGAGGACGACTGCTGGAGGACCCGCGCTCAGTCACGCGGCCGGGGCAGGGCTTGGCGCCGCCCCAGGACAGTCAGCGATGCAAGGCCGAGCATCAAGCTCAGCCAGGCTGCGGGCTCCGGCACGGGAGACTGCGGGTCGTTGGCGCCCAGGGTCAGGTCGTCCCACACCACCTTGCCCGGCTGCCCGGTAAACACCACCGACTTCGCCACGCCCGAGAAGGAGTACCCGCCCGGCCCGAAGGGGCACCGGCTGGCGTTGTAGGCCGCGCAACCTGGCGAGCCCGGCAGCAGCACCAGCGGCGGCGCCAACAGTGCACCGTTGCCGCCCAGGCCGCTGTAGGCAGAAATAGTTGCCACCGAGCCAGGCGCCACCGCGTAGCTGAAGCCGATCGCGAAGCTGAAGCCGCTGGGAAAGTCGAAATACGTTGAGGTGCCACTGCCGATGCCCATACCGCCCTGCGACGAGGTCACCGACAGGCCGCCGCGCGAGGCATTCGAGCAGCTTCCGCCCAGCGCATTCAGGCAAACCGCCACCGCGTTGCTCGCGAAGGTCGCGCCCAGATTGGCGCCCGTCGTGCCCTGGCTGCTGGTGCCGCCGCTGTAAAAGCTCAGGATGTCGGCGTAGCTGGTGCTTGGATAAGTGGCGTTCACGCCTTCGAACCCAATGACCACCACCGCCTGCGCGGGGGCGGCGAGCAGGGCAGAGAAAGCGGCCGCAAGCAGTAGATGTCGCATGGTGCTGATCCTCAGGATGCCCAAAGGCTCAGGCTACTCCCGGGCGCGCCGGGCCGCGCCCCCGACCCCTTGATTTACCCCTTGATTCGGGGGCCCGCACTCAAGCGCCAGTGCGATCAGGCCCGTGTCGCGCGAACCGCCTCGGACAGCACGTCCAGCACGGCCAGGGAGTCGTCCCAGCCCAGGCAGGCATCGGTGATGCTCTTGCCGTATTCGAGTGCGGCCGGGTCGTCCTTGCCGGGCGTGAACTTCTGGGCGCCGTCATGCAGGTGGCTTTCCACCATGACGCCGAAGATGCTCTTGCCGCCCTCACGCATCTGGCCGGCAATGTCGCGCGCCACGTCCAGCTGGCGCTGGTGCTGCTTGCTGGAGTTGGCGTGCGAACAGTCCACCATCAGGCGCTGCGGCAGCTTGGACTTGGCCAGGTCAGCGCAGGCCTCGGCGACACTCTTGGCGTCGTAGTTGGGCGCCTTGCCGCCGCGCAGGATGACGTGGCAGTCGGCGTTGCCGCGCGTCTCGACGATGGCGACCTGGCCGTTCTTGTGCACCGACAGGAAATGGTGGCCGCGCGCCGCCGCCTGGATGGCGTCGGTGGCGATCTTGATGTTGCCGTCGGTGCCGTTCTTGAAGCCAATGGGCGCCGACAGGCCCGAAGCCAGCTCGCGGTGCACCTGGCTTTCGGTCGTGCGCGCACCGATGGCGCCCCAGGCGATCAAGTCGCCGATGTACTGCGGCGAGATGACGTCAAGGAACTCGCTGCCGGCCGGCACGCCCAGGCGGTTGATCTCCAGCAGCAGCTGGCGGGCGATGCGCAGGCCTTCGTCGATGCGGTAGCTCTCGTCCAGGTAGGGGTCGTTGATCAGGCCCTTCCAGCCGACGGTGGTGCGTGGCTTCTCGAAGTAGACGCGCATGAYGATCTCCAGCGTGCCGGCGTACTTCTCGCGCTGCTCCTTGAGCTTGCGGGCGTACTCGATGGCGGCCGTCGGGTCGTGGATGGAGCAGGGGCCGATGACGACGAGCAGCCGGTCGTCCTCGCCGCTCATGATCCTGCGGATGCGCTGGCGGGTCTGGCCGATCAGGTTCTCCATCGCCGTGCCGCGGATGGGGAAGAAGCGGATCAGA
>NZ_JBFULE010000184.1:0-8208 GCF_056400485.1 Roseateles sp. P5_B10 | reverse complement strand
CTTCGAGGACCTGATCGCGCTGGTGTCGCTGTACCGCCCGGGCCCGATGGACCTGATTCCTTCCTTCGTGGCGCGCAAGCACGGCAAGGAGGCCATCGAGTACCCGCACCCGCTGCTGGGCCAGGTGCTGGAGGAGACGTATGGCGTCTTCGTCTACCAGGAGCAGGTGATGCAGGCCGCCCAGGTGCTGGGCGGCTACAGCCTCGGCGGCGCCGACATGCTGCGCCGCGCGATGGGCAAGAAGAAGGCCGAGGAAATGGCCATGCACCGCGAGATCTTCCGCAAGGGAGCCGCGGAGAAGGGCATCGACCAGGCCAAGGCGGATGAAGTCTTTGACTTGATGGAAAAGTTCGCGGGCTACGGCTTCAACAAGTCGCACGCCGCTGCCTATGCGCTGCTGTCGTATCACACGGCCTGGCTGAAGACGCACTACACGGCCGAGTTCTACGCCGCGAACATGACCATCGAAATGGACGACACCGACAAGCTCAAGGTGTTGCTCAATGACGCCAAGATMTTCGGCATCGAGTTCCAGCCGCCCTGCGTCAACAAGGGCGTCTACCGCTTCGAGCCGATGACGAACCGCCTCGTCAACTACGGCYTGGGCGCCGTCAAAGGCACGGGCCGCGGCGCCATCGAGGCCATCATCGCCGCGCGCGAATCAGGCGGGCCCTTCCTGAGCTTCTACGACTTCTGCCTGCGCGTCGACCGCAAGGCCGTCAACAAGCGCGCGGTGGAGGCGCTGATCAAGGCCGGCGCCTTCGACAGCATCAACCCCGAGCGCTCACGGCTGCTCGCCAGCGTCGGCCGCGGCTACACGCATGCCGAAACGCAGGAGGCCAATGCCGATCAGGGCGGCCTGTTCGACTTCGGCGACTCGCATGCGGCCTCGCATGTCGAGCCCGATCTGGTCGACGCGCCCGTGTGGAGCATCAAGGAGCGCCTGTCGCTGGAGAAGACCGCCATCGGCTTCTACCTGTCGGGCCACCTGTTCGACCACGGCGGCGCCGAGGTGCGGCGCATCGTCAAGCGCCAGATCGCCGACTTGGTGGACAGCCGCGAGCCGACGCTGGTGGCCGGCATCGTCAGCGACATGCGCGTCATCAACGGCCAGCGCGGCCGCGTCGCCATCTTCAAGATCGACGACAAGAGCGACGCCATCGAGGCCGTGGCCAACGAGGAACTGCTGAACGCCAACAAGGAACTGCTGGCCGAGGACGAACTCATCATTGCCCAGGGCAAGGTGCAGAACGACCGCTTCTCGGGCGGCCTGCGCATGAATGTGCAGGCGGTGTGGAGCCTGTCGGCGGCGCGCGCCAAGTTCGGCCGGCATCTGCTGCTGGGCAATGCCGGTGCCGCCGGGTTGGTCAAGGAGCTGGTCGAGCGCTTTCCGCCGCGCGAGGTCGAGACGGAGGAGGGCGGCAAGCGCAAGCTCGGCCTGCCCGTGCGCGTGTCGGTCAAGGCCGAGCCGGATGGCGACAGCGTCGGCGCGCGCTGGCTGGTGGAACTTGGCGAGGCCAGCCGTTTCTGGCCCGCGGACGAGGCTTTAGCCAAATTGGGCACAGCGGCTGAGGTCATTTACGAAGCTGGATGAGCCCCGGCATCGGCGATGATTCCCGCCGATGCTGCAAGCCGTGCCCAAGCCCGCATCCCAGTCGATGGGGCTCAACCGTACGCCACCGGTCACGGGGTTGATCCTGACCGGCGGCGGCGCACGTGCCGCCTACCAGGTGGGCGTGCTGGCGGCCATCGCCCAGCTGCGCCGCGATGCCGGCGCGACGCAGCAGAACCCGTTTCCCGTGATCAGCGGCACCTCGGCCGGCGCCATCAATGCGTCGACGCTGGCCTGCCACGCGGACGACTTCGACGCCGCCGTCGACGGTCTGCTGCACCTCTGGCAGGGCCTGCATGTCGAGAACATCTACCGTGCCGACGCGTTCGAGGCGGTGAGGAGCGGCGCGCGCTGGCTCAGCATGTTGAGCCTGGGCTGGGCCATTGCACGCTGGACGCGCAGCCGCCCGCGCAGCCTGCTGAACAATTCACCGCTGCGCGAGCTGCTGGCCCGCTACCTCGACATGCCGCGCATCGAGACCATGCTGGACGGCGGCCATCTGCGCGCGCTGGCGCTGACCGGTTCCAGCTACACCTCGGGCCAGCACGTCACCTTCTTCCAGACCCATCACCACGTCGTGCCGTGGCTGCGCGAGCAGCGCATGGCGGTGCAGACCAAGCTGAGCCTGAGTCACCTGATGGCGTCCTCGGCCATCCCCTTCATCTTCCCGGCCGAGCTGCTGGAGCTGGAGGGCGTGGCCGAGTGGTTCGGCGACGGCTCGATGCGCCAGAGCGCGCCGATCTCGCCGGCCGTGCACCTGGGTGCCGAGCGCGTCCTCGTCATCGGCGCGGGCCGCATGAAGGAACCCGAGGGGCGCCGCGTCACCGCCACCGAGGCCCATCCCAGCATGGCCCAGATTGCCGGCCATGCGCTGTCCAACATCTTCCTGGATGCGCTGGCGGTGGACGTCGAACGGCTGCGCCGCATCAACCGCACGCTGGCCCTGTTGTCACGCGAGACGCGAGCGGCAACGGCGCTGCGGCCCATCGAGCTGCTCGTCATTGCGCCCAGCCGGCGCCTGGACGAACTGGCCGGCGAGCATCAGGCCAGCCTGCCGCCCTCGGTGCGCGCCATGCTGCGGGCCTTCGGCGTCAGCGGCAAGGGCAAGACGACCAGCGGCTCGGCGCTCGTGAGCTATCTGCTGTTCGAACCTAGCTTCGTCAACGAATTGATCAACCTGGGCATGAGCGACACGCTGGCCAAGCGCGCCGAGGTGCAGCGCTTCTTCGGCTGGCCGGCGCGGGCGCCGCAGATCGACCCGGCGCTGCTTCGCAAGAGCCGCTCAGCCGGGTTCGCTGCCGGCTGTTGAGAAGGCTTGGCCGGCCACGCGCAGGCCGGCGCTGGAGAGCTTGCGGGCGGTTCCCGCCTTGACGCCCGGCACGCGCCGCATCAGGTCGGCCCAGTCCTTGAAGGGCCGCGCGGCCAGCAGGCGCTGCACCAGGGCCGGGCCCAGGCCAGGCAGGGATTCGAGTTCCGCGCGGGTCGCGGTGTTGGCCTCGACCTCACTCTGAGCCAGGGCGGGAAGTGCCACCCACAGCAGCAGGGCCCGCCGCTTCATCGTCAGGCTTCGCCGAGCTGTGCCCGCACCATGGCCGCGTAGGCACCATCGCGCGCGATCAGCTCGGCGTGCGTGCCGGTCTCGACAAGCTTGCCGGCGCCGAGTACGTGGATGACGTCCGCATCGCGGATGGTGGACAGCCGATGGGCAATGACGATCAGCGTCTTGCGGCCCGACCAGGCGGCCAGGGCCTGTTGCACGGCGCGCTCACTCTCGGTGTCCAGCGCCGAGGTGGCTTCGTCGAAGATCCAGATCGGCGCGTCCTTGTACAGCGCCCGGGCAATCGCGAGGCGCTGGCGTTGGCCGCCAGAGAGCTTGCTTCCATTGGCGCCGACGTGGGTTTCGACGCCCTCGGGCAGCGTCTGCACGAAGTCCCAAAGATGGGCGGCGCGCAGCGCGGCTTCGAGCCTGGCCTCGTCGCGCGGCTGCGCGTAGGCGATGTTGTTGGCCACGGAGTCGTCGAAGAGCACGATGTCCTGCGACACGACGGCGAACTGGCGGCGCAGGGATAGACGCGTCAGCGCCTCGATGTCGATGTCGTCCAGCAGGATGTGGCCCGCGTCCGGCCGGCCGAAGCCCAGCAGCAGATGGATGATGGAACTCTTGCCCGCGCCAGAGGCCCCGACCAGGGCCGTCGTCTTGCCGGCGTGAAAGGCGAGGCTGAGTCCGTCCAGAGCCGGTTGGGAGGCGCCGGGATAGGTCAGGCGCACGTCTTCCATCGTCAGCTCGCCGTGTGCGTGCGACGGCAGCTCTCGGGTGCCGCTGTCGGCCTCCTTGGGCGCATCCATCAGCTCGAAGCAGCCCTTGGCGATGACGGTAGCCCGAGTTAGCGGCGCGGCCAGGTCGGACAAATGGCGCRGCCGCGAGGTCAGCAGCAGCAGGGCCGTGACGAACTCGGCGAAGGCCTGCACCCCCGTGCCCTGAGCGCGCGCCTGCCACAGTGCCACGCAGATGATGAAGGACAGGCCGACGCTGGCGACCAGTTGCGACAATGGCTGGGCCAAGGCGCCGGCGGTTGCCGTCTTCAGGTTGTTGCGGCGCACGTCGTGGGCAACGGCAGCGAAGCGTTCGCGTTCGTGCGCGGCCGCGCCGAACTGGCGCACCACGCGCCAGGCGCGAGTCAGGTCGTCGACCTTGTTGACGAGCAGCAGCTGAGAGTCATAGGAGCGCGTCGCCATCAGCCGCATGCGCTGGTTGAGCTTCTTCATCACCAGCGCCATCAGCGGCGTGACGACCAGGCTGAGCAGCGTCAGCTGCCAGTTCAGATAGAAGAGGTAGCCCAGCATTGCCAGCGCCGGCAGGCCGTCGCGCAGCACGCTCACGCCGACATCGCCGACGAGCTGCAGGATCTGCTGCGGGTCGTTGACGACCTTGCTGACCGCCGTGCCGGGCTGCATGCGCGTGTAGACCTGGGCGTCCAGCCGCAGCAGTGCGTTGACGAGGGTGGAGCGGAAGTCCATCACGCTGCGCGTCAGCGTCCAGTTGAAGAGGTACTGGCCGGCAAAGCCGAAGACACCTCGCATCAGGTACAGGCCGATCAGCACGACCGGGATCATCCACAGCGGAAAGGCATCCTTGGTGAAGCCCTCGCCGAAGGCATAGCCGATCAGTTTGGGGATCATCGGCTCGGTGGCGGCCGCGCCGATGTAGGCCAGCACCGTCAACAGCGCGCCCCAACGGTGCGGGTAGATGTACTGGCCCAGGCGGCGGGCAGGATTGGCTTCGGCGGTGGTCGACATCGGGCGTGATTGTCGTGCGTGTTTGGAGGCGCTTCGCCAGCCGGTGCCGCCATGCCCGGCCCATAGAATCGCCGCCGCCCCCCGCTTCTCACGCCCGATGCATCCGATTCCGCCTTCGCCCGCGCCGGTGATCCGTTCCGCCGCGGACGGCCCGGCAGGCCCCGACACCCGCCCGCGCACCGTGGTCCTGCTGCAGTGGGTCGGCATGGGCGACCTGGTCTGGCATGTGCCGTACTTTCGACGCGTCGCCGAGACCAGTTTTGGAGGGCAGGTGTCGCTGATCGCCTCGCCGACCGTGTTCGCGCCGCAGCTGGTAGGCCATGAACCCTGGGTGCGCGAGATCATCGACTTCGACCGCCACCCGCGCCGCCATGAGGGCCGACAGGGGCGTCACCGTGGCGTGCTGGGCCTGTTCCGCATGGGTGTGGAGCTGCGCGAGAAGCAGTTCGACCGCATCGTGCTGTTCACCAACTACACGAACCGCTCCCTGGTGGCGCTGGCCGCGAAGATCCCTGAGCGCCTGGGCTATGGCACGACCTGGCTGCAGCGCCGGCTGCTGTCGCATGGGCCATGGATTCAGCGCTACAGCGGGCCGGCGGTCGGCACCTACGAGGACGCCACGATGTTCGCCATCGCGCATGGATGGTGCGATGCACCCATCGTGCCGAGCCTCGTCGTGCGCCCCGAAGCGCTGGAGCGCATGAAGGCGCGAGTGCGGGGCCTGCCACAGCCCATGCATGCGCTGTGCATCGGCTCGTCGGAGCCCTACAAGCAGTGGGGCACCGACAACTTCGCCGCGCTGGCCGCCGAGCTGGCCCGCGCCGGCCACGGGGTGCTGCTGATCGCCGGCCCGGCGGAGCGCGAGATGGCGCAGGCCATCCTGCAGCGCGTCGAGCCGGCACTGCGCCCGCGCATCCTGGCCGTCACGGACGGCACGGTGGCCGAGACCGTGGCGGCCATGTCGCTGATGCGGACCTGCCTGGGCAACGACACGGGCGGCGTGCAGATCGCCGCTGCGGTCGGCACGCCGACCTGGGTGATGCTGGGCCCACGTCCGCTGCTGGCGCATGACCCCGAAACGCTGCACATGCTGACCGCGCCCAGGCTGGCCGACATCCAGCCCGGCGACGTTGCCCGTATCGCGCTGGCGCAGGCCGCATGAGCCCGGCAGACACCCGCCCCAAAACAGCCGTGCAGCTGCAGCTCAATGGCATGGGCGATCTTGTGTGGCACGCGCAGTACTTCCGCTGCGTGGCCGAGCAGAGCCGCGACGGCCAGGTCAGCCTCATCGCCGCGCCCACCACGATGGCCCGCGAGCTGCTGGGCCACGAACCCTGGGTGCGCGAAATCATCGATTTCGACCGGCGCCCGCGCAAGAGCGAGCGTCGCCGCGGCCGCCACAGCGGCCTGGATGGCCTGCTGCGACTGGGCGCCGAGCTGGCCCCCAAGCATTTCGACCGCATGGTGCTGTTTTCTGACCATCCGGGTCGCGCCATCATCGTCTGCTGGCGCGCCGGCATCCGCACCGTCCTCGGCTTCGGCGAGACCTGGCTGCAGCGCCTGCTGCTGACCCGATCGCCCTGGATCAGTCGCTACCGCGGCCCCGCCGTGGCGGGCTACAAGGACGCGACGAATTTCTCCATCGCCCAGGGTTTCTGCAGCGCGCTCATCGTGCCTCGCATCAGCGTGCGCCCCGATGCGCTGGCGCGCATGGGCGAGCGCCTGGCGCCATTGCCGCGGCCCTTTCATGCACTGGCCATCGGCGCGTCCGAGCCCTACAAGCAGTGGGGCGAAGACAACTTCGTCGAACTGGCCAATCGCCTGGCCGCGCGTGGCCACGGCGTCCTGCTGCTGGGCGGGCCGGCGGAAGGCGTGCTGGCGCAGACCATCCTGGCGCGCGTCGAGCCGGCATTGCGCGAGCGCGTGGCGACGATGACCGACAGCAGCGTCGCCGAGAGCGTGGCGGCCCTGTCGCTGGCGCGGTCCTGCATCGGCAACGACACGGGTGCCGTCAACATCGCGGCCGCGGTGGGCACGCATGCCTTCATCGTGCTCGGCCCGCGCCCGCCGCTGGAGCACGATCCCGAGCACGTGCACTTGCTGCAGGCCGCGCAGCTGTCGGACATCGGCGCCGCGGACGTCGAGGCCCGTGTGCAAGAGGTGATCGGCTAGCGCGCCAGCGCTTCCCGCCAGACCGCCAGCGTCCCGCGGGCCGTGGCCTCCCAGGTCCGCGTGCGCGCGTAGGCCAGTGCCGCTGCGCGGCGAGCGGGCGTCATCGCCACCGCGGCCGCAATGCCCGCGGCCAGCGCCTCGATGTCCTCCGGGTCTGCGATAGCGGCGTGGCCACCCGCCGCCTCGGGGCAACTGCCGCGGTCGCTGGCCAGCACGGGCGTGCCACAGGCCATGGCCTCCAGGATGGGCAGGCCGTAGCCCTCGTACAAGGACGGGAAGAGATAGGCCGCCGCGCCGGCGTAGAGCGCGGGCAGGTCCGTGTCGCTGACAAAGCCTGCGAAGTGCACGCGCGAGGCCAGGCCCAGCTCGGCAAGCCGTGCCGCCAGGGCCTCGCCTTGGTTGCGGGAGTGTTCGCCGCAGACCATCAATGTGTAGTCCTGGCCGARGCGCCCAGCGGCGAAGGCCTCGATGGTGCGTGCCAGGTTCTTGTTGGGCGTGGAGCCGACGAATAGCAGATAGGGCCCCGCCAGCCCATGGCGCGTGCGCACGGCCTGAATCTCGTCCGCCGTGTGCGGCCGGAACTCGGGTGCGACGCCCGGATGGACGACCTTGAGCCGCGCCGGATCACCGCCGACCAGGCGCAGGAAGTCCTGCCGCGTGTTCTCGCTGACGCACACCAGCCGCGCGCAGCTGTCGCGCAGATGTTCGTAATGGCGCAGCTTGCGCTGGCGCTTCTTCTCGTCGGTGTAGTTGATGTTCAACGCGGCGTAGAGGTCGTGCACGGTCGCGACGGTGGGCACGCGCCAGGGCGGCTGGCGTTCGTCGGGCACATGCAGCAAGGCGCATGACGGGCGCGGCAGCGGCCAGACCGGGCCCCACCAGCAGCGGCTGGACAGCCGGGGGCCCTGGGCCAGCCGGTCACGCAGCTGCCAACGCGAGCGCTTGCACAGCTGCAGCAGCTCGAACTCGTCCTGCGGTGGCACCTGCAGCGCCGACAAGGCTTCGATGAGCTGGCGCGTGTAGCGGCCGATGCCGGTGCCGCGTTCGTCGGTCAGGTTGGTGGCCTCGATCGCGAAGACGGGCGGGCCGATCATCAAGCGATGCCCAGTGCGGYCAGCGCCTGCGGG
>NZ_JBFULE010000183.1:0-8210 GCF_056400485.1 Roseateles sp. P5_B10 | reverse complement strand
GGCTTCTCCTTCGGCGCGCCGACGGAGCGGGAGATCGAGCTGGCCGAGGAGATCTTGAAGCTCGTGCCCAGCATGGACCAGGTGCGCCTGGTCAGCTCGGGCACCGAGGCGACCATGAGCGCCATCCGCCTGGCGCGCGGCGCCACCGGCCGCGCCAAGTTCATCAAGTTCGAAGGCTGCTACCACGGCCACACCGACGCGTTGCTCGTGAAAGCCGGTTCCGGCCTGGCCACCTTCGGCCACCCGACCAGTGCCGGCGTCACGCCGGGAGCCGCGGCCGACACCGTCGTCCTGGAATACAACAACGTCGAGCAGCTCGAAGCCGCCTTCGCCCAGTACGGCAGCGAACTGGCCTGCGTCATCGTCGAGCCCATCGCCGGCAACATGAATTTCGTGCGCTCGTCGGTGGCCTTCATGAGCGCCATGCGCCGCCTGTGCACCCAGCATGGCGCCCTGCTGGTGCTGGACGAGGTGATGACGGGCTTTCGCGTCGGCCTTGGCAGCGCCCAGGCTCACTACGCCCGGCTCATCCCGGGTTTTGCGCCCGACATCTCGGTCTTCGGCAAAGTCATCGGCGGCGGCATGCCGCTGGCGGCCTTTGGCGCCCGGCGCGCGGTCATGCAGCATCTGGCGCCRCTGGGTGGCGTCTACCAGGCCGGCACGCTGTCCGGCAACCCGGTGGCCACGGCCTGCGGGCTGGCAACGCTGCGCGAGATCCAGAAGCCCGGCTTCTTCAAGGCCCTGTCGGCCAAGACCCGCCAGCTCGTCGATGGCCTCAAGGCCGTCGCCGCCGAGAACGGCGTGCCCTTCAGCGCCGACTGTGAAGGCGGCATGTTCGGCTTCTTCCTGATGCCCGATCTGCCGCAGAACTACACCACCGTCATGACGACGGACAAGGAGCGCTTCAACCGCTTCTTCCATGCGATGCTGGATGCCGGCATCTATCTTGCTCCGGCCTTGTATGAGGCGGGCTTCGTGTCGGCGGCCCACAGCCAGGCCGATATCGACGCCACCCTCGCGGCCGCACGCACCGCATTGCGCTGATCTCTTGACGTCCTTCGGGGCGCGTTGACATGCATCTCCACATCCTCGGCATCTGCGGCACCTTCATGGGTGGCCTCGCGGCACTCGCACGCGAAGCCGGCCACAAGGTCACCGGCTGCGATGCCAACGTTTATCCGCCAATGAGCACCCAGCTCGAGGCGTTAGGCATCGAGCTCATCACCGGCTTCGGCGCCGAGCAGCTGGAACTCAAGCCCGATGTCTTCGTCATCGGCAATGTCATCACGCGCGGCGAGCGTTTCCCGCTGATGGAAGCCATCCTTGACACCGGCCTGCCCTACACATCGGGCCCGCAATGGCTGGCCGAGCATGTGCTGCAGGGGCGCCACGTGCTGGCCGTGGCCGGCACGCATGGCAAGACGTCGACGACGTCGATGCTGGCCTGGATCCTGGCGCATGCCGGCCTCAAGCCCGGCTTCCTGGTGGGTGGTGTGCCGCAGAATTTCGGCGTGTCGGCTCGCCTCGGTGAGGGCAAGACCTTCGTCATCGAAGCGGACGAGTACGACACCGCCTTCTTCGACAAGCGCAGCAAATTCGTGCACTACCGGCCGCGCACGGCTGTGCTGAACAACCTCGAGCACGACCACGCCGACATCTTCCCGGACCTGGCCGCCATCGAGACCCAGTTCCACCACCTCGTGCGCACCGTGCCGGCCAGCGGCCGACTGGTCGTCAACGCCCGCGAGGAGGCGCTGCAACGCGTCATCGCACGCGGCTGCTGGAGCGAGGTGCTGCGCTTCGGCGCCAAGAAGGAAGAGGCCGGCATGCTGCGCGCGCGCGGCGAGCCGCAGGCTTTCGACGTGCTGCGCGGCAGCCTCAAGGTCGCGCGTGTCGAGTGGAGCCTGTTCGGCGAGCACAACCAGTTGAATGCGCTGGCTGCCATCGCCGCCGCGGAGCATGTCAGCGTGTCGCCCGAGCAATCGGCGGCGGCCCTGGCCGAGTTCCAGAACGTCAAGCGCCGCATGGAACTGCGCGGCGAGGTGCGCGGCATCAAGGTGTACGACGACTTCGCACATCACCCGACGGCGATGCGCACCACCGTCAACGGCCTGCGCCGCCGCATTGCGCCCGTCGACCGCATCCTCGCGATATTCGAGCCGCGCTCCAACACGATGAAGCTGGGCACGATGAAGGCTCAGTTGCCCTGGGCGCTGGAGGAAGTGGACCTCGCGTTTTGCAATCAGCAGGGTTTGAGCTGGGATGCCAAGGAGGCGCTGGCGCCGATGGGTGCGTCAGCGGTTGTGGGTGCGGATGTGGATGCGTTGGTGGCGGCTGTCGTCAAGGCCGCCAAGCCTGGGGACCATTTGCTGTGTATGAGCAATGGTGGGTTTGGCGGGATCCACGAGAAGCTGTTGGACGCTCTGTCCAAATAGCGTCTGCTCGATGCATTGCCGGKGGGCCGTCCCGGCGGCCGGGTAACTTTCTTCTGCGGGGCGTCAGAAGAAAGTTACCCGCCCTCGCGGGGCGGATTCCCGCGGCACTGCACGCGAGTCATGAGGACGCCGGCAAGAGCAAACCACACCAACTCACTTCCCGTACAACACCATCTGCGTACACCTGAACAAAGCCATCGTCTTCCCGGTGTCCTTGTTCGTCACCACCGCATCCCAGATCTGCGTCGTCTTGCCTAGGTGCACCGGCCGGGCCACGCAGGCGATAGTCCCTTCGCGCGCCGTGCCCAGGTGGTTGGACTTCAGCTCGATGGTCGTGAAGCCCACCGCGCCCGGCGGMAGGTTGGCGATGCAGCCATAGCCGGCACAGCTGTCCGCCAGCGTCACGATGCTGCCGGCGTGCAGATAGCCGTTGGGTGCCATCAGCTCCTCGCGCACCACCAGCTCAGCCTTGATCTCGCCGGGGTCGGCCTGGGTGAAGACGATGCCCAGATGGCCAGGCAGGTTCCTGGCACCGAATTGATTCAGTTTGTCGKGTGTGGACATGGCGGATCCCTCGAAGTGGCGGCCATGCTAAGACAAGAAAAAAGGCCGGCATGAAGCCGGCCTTTGATTGAGCACGAAGCCGATCAGCTGCGCACCAGCGAGGCCTTCAGCATCGAGTTCAGCATGTCCAGCGTCTCCGCCAAATGCGCACGCGTCTCGACCGACAGACCCGGCTTGGCCGAGGCCACACGCAGCTCGTTGGCGAGCTGCGTCGCGTGCCAGCGTGCCATCGAGAAAGCGTCGGCGTACACCGTCGCCCCATTGGTCGCACGGTTCAGCTGGCCTTGCAGGCGGCGCAGGTACTCGCGTTGCAGGCTGCGGCGCATGCGGTCGATTTCGGCACCGGTCTTCAGCTCGCTGAAGATCGCACCCTGCAGCGTGCCATAGACCTCGCTCAGCGACACCGCGCCCTTGCGCTGGGCCTCGGGCAGGTAGGCGCCCTGCTCGATGAGACGGCGCGCCGTGTTGGGTGACATCAGGCGGTCCAGCACCCGGCCCTGCAGCGCACTGACGCTGTCCGGGATGGAGATGGGCAGGCCGCGGTCCCACTCGTTGTAGTCCAGCGTCTGGGTCACGAGGAACTCGGGCTTGAACTTGAAGGAGTCGCTGGACAGCAGGCCTGCCGCAATGAAGCGCAGGGCCTCGCGCTGCTGGGCGTTGTCCACCGGCTTGAAGGCCGGGCCGGCGGTCACGCCCGGCACGACACGCTCGGCCTGCATGCCGCCCACGTATTTGCTGACGTTGTTGGCCGTCATGCCCAATTGGCGGAAGCTCTCAAAGATGGAGCGGCGGTTGCGCAGCGGGTCGTCGCCGACGACGGCCGGGCGCGACTGCACGCGCTCCCACAGCTCCTGGCTGAGTTTGAGGCGCTTCTTGGCATAGGCCAGCGGGTCGTCGCCCAGGTCGCGCTGGTTGGTGCGCGGGTCGAAGCCATCGTAGGGGCCGCCGACGCCCTGGTCGAAGTCGTYGCCATAGGCCAGCTTGGGCTCGGTCGAGCGCGCAGCGATCTTGGCCAGCTCGGCGGCCTCCTGCTCTGCAACGATGGGCTTGTAGGCGTACTCGATGGCCCAGTAGTCGTAGGCGCCCAGCGTGGTGTTCGTCAGGCTGGCCTTGGCCTCGCCCTTGAGCGGCAGGTTGTAGGCGTTGTAGTCCATCACCGAGTTGGAGATGCCATTGGCCTCGGTGAAAGCCTTGTCCTTGAGCTGGGCCTGGGTGACCGTCGTGGAGGACTTGAAGTTGTGCTTGAGGCCGAGCGTGTGGCCGACCTCATGCATCACCACGTCCTTGATGACGGCCTGGGCCAGGGCCTCGGCCTCGGGGCCGTTCATGTCCATGCCCTCTGCCCCGCCCCGCAGGGACAGCAAATCCAGCGCAAAGCCGAACTCGTTGGCCTGGTCGGCCATGTAATTGCATTGCTGCTCGGAAAGCCGCAGGCTGCGCTCACCCATCCAGCTGCTGGCGGCATGGTCGTGTCCATGGAAGCCGAGCACGTCGTCCGAAGCCAGGCGGCGCGAGCCGCGGCCGAAGACGTCGCTCATGCCGATGTCGGCGTCCAGGATTTCACCGGTGCGCGGGTCCTTGTTGCTAGGGCCGATGGCAAAGCCGACGTCGGCGCCGGTGAACCAGCGGACGGACGCGTGCGTCGAGTCCATGTTGTCCCAGTCAGCGTCGTCGGGCTGCTGCCTGGCCTGCACGGCGTCCTTGAAGCCGATCTTCTCGAAGGCCTTGTTCCACTCCTCGATGCCGGCCTTGACCGCCGCGCGGTATTTGGTCGGGATGTTCTTGTCCATCCAGTAGACGATGGGCTGCACGGGCTCCGACAGCGCTGCGCTCGGGTCCTTCTTCTCCAGGCGCCAGCGGGCGATCATGTGCACGCGCGGGTTGGCTTTCAGGTCGTCGCCGAAGTCGCTGTAGCTCTCCATGAAATGACCCAGGCGCGGGTCGGCATGGCGCACGGCGGCCGGCTGCTCCGGCAAGGCACGGAAGCTGTAGACGAAGCTGAAGAACATCGAACGCGGATCCGGCGTCGCCTGAGGCGGCGTGGGCACCGGCACGGGCACGGGAACCAGCGGCGGCGCGGGAATGCGCGGCGTGGCGAAGTGCACGCGTGAAGTCAGCGTGGAAACCTGGGCATCGGCGCGGGTGGCTTCGATGAATGAGTTGCCTCGGTCGGGCGCGAACGGCAGGCGGTAGGCAAATTCCAGGCGCGTGGAGTAGCCCGGAATGTCGCTCAGCAGCAGGTTGCTGGCGTCGATCAGCACCGACTTGCGGTCCGGGTGGTCGGCGCTGGCGACCGGCACGCCGCCGATCAGGCTGGGCGAGAAAGCCTGCTCGATGGCCAGCTTGCTGGACGGGTTGTCCGTGCGGAACTTGGTGTTCAGCGCAATCAGCTGCACATGGTTGCCAATGCGACGCCATTCGGCCAGCTCGTCGCCCAGCATCTGGCTGGCGTACAGGCCGCGCTCGCCGACGGCGTTGGCGACGTTGACACTGAACAGGAAGGGCTTGTTGAAGGCTTCCTTGGGGATCTCGATCCAGACCTTCTCGTCCTTGCGCCAGATCGGGAACAGGCCGGGCTGCTCCTTGGCGCCCTTGATGATCTCGGCAAAGGGCTTGGGCGCCGTCGGGTCGGCCGGCGGGCGGGCGGGAGCGGGTGCCGAAGCGGCGGCGCCAGGGGCCGAAGCGGCGCCATTGGGCGCGGGCGGGGTCTGGGCTTGGGCAACCGCGGCCAGCGCGAGCAGGGCGGCGGCGGCCAGGGCGGTGCGGGGCATCGGGATCATGGGGTGACGGTCCGGGATTGCGGAAAGGCAGGCACTGTGGCTGGGAGCGACACTCGCGTCAATCGGAGCCCTCCCCCGTCGCGGAGCGGCAGAAATTCACGCAAAAACTTCCGTCATGTCGTTGACTCATCTGCTCTATTTGCACGGCTTTCGCTCGTCGCCGGCCTCGGCCAAAGCGCTGCGAATGGCCGCCTGGGCGGCCACACAGCCGGGCCTGACCTTCGCCTGCCCGCAGCTGCCGCCCTCCCCGCTTGACGCCATGGCCCTTGTCGCCGGAATCGTGGCGGCCTGGCCATCCGAGGGTGCCGCCGTCATCGGCAGCTCGCTGGGCGGTTTCTACGCCACCTCGCTGGCCGAGCAGCGCGCTCACCGCGGCTGGCGCGTCGCCGTGCTGAACCCCGCGGTGGACCCGGCGCGCGATCTGTCCCGCCACATCGGCACGCTGACGGCCTGGCACGACCCGCAGCTGAAGTTCGAGTTCACGGCCCAGCATGTGGCCGAACTCGCCGCGCTGACGCCGCCGGCACGGCTGACGACGCCGCTGCGCTACTACACGCTGATCGCCAAGGGCGACGAGCTGCTGGATTGGCACGAGATGCTGGCCCGTTATGCCGGCTGCGACGGCGAGGTGCTGGAGGGCAGCGACCACGGGTTGTCCGACTTCGAAGACCACCTGCCCGGCTTGCTGAAACACCTTCAAGGCTGAGGCGACAATCGCCCTCCTATGTTTGCGCTGTTTGATGACGCCGGGAAATTTCTCGCCGGCCGGGTGATGTCGGAGGCCGATGCCTCGCTGCAGGTCGAGCTGGACTCGGGCAAGCGGGTCAAGGTCAAGTCCGCCAACGTGCTGTTGAAATTCGAGCAGCCGGCGCCAGCCGTGTTGCTGGCGGAGGCCCGCAAGCTGGCCGACGACATCGACCTCGACCTGGCCTGGGAATTCGCCCCCGAGGGGGAATTCGGCTTCGCCGACCTGGCGCGCGACTATTTCGACGCCAAGGCAGGCACCCTGCAGCAAGCGGCCGCGCTGTTTCGTCTCTACGAAGCACCGCACTATTTCCGCCGCGCCGGCAAGGGCCAGTTCAAGAAGGCGCCCGAGGAGATCGTCAAGGCCGCGCTGCTGGGCATCGAGCGCAAACGCCAGCAACAACTGCAGATCGAGTCCTGGGCCGACGAGCTGGCGGCAGGCACCTGCCCCGCGCCCATCCAGGACCAGATCTACAAGATCCTCTTCAAGCCCGACAAGAACGGCCCGGAATACAAGGCTGTCGTCGAGGCCAGCAAGAAGTCGCACAAGGCCCCGCTGGACCTGTTGCAGGGCGCCGGCGCCATCACCAGCGCCTACCAGTTCCACTGGAAGCGCTTYCTGTTYGAGAACTTCCCCAAGGGCRCSGGCTTYCCSGCGCTGMMGGCGCCKGAGRTCAAGGACGAGCTGSCGCTGTCGCCGGCGTGCGCCTTCTCCATCGACGACTCGCAGACCACCGAGATCGATGACGCGCTGTCGGTGCAGGGCCTGGGCACGGGCACCGTCACCTTCGGCGTTCACATCGCTGCACCGGGCCTGGCCATCACGCCAGACTCTGCCGTCGACAAGGTCGCCCGCGAGCGCCTGTCCACCGTCTACATGCCGGGCTGGAAGCTGACCATGCTGCCCGACGACGTCGTGCAGGCCTACACGCTGATCGAGGGCCGCGACTGCCCGGCAGTCTCCATCTACTTCACGATGGATGAGGCCACCTTCGAGATCAAGGCACGCGAGACCAGGCTGGAGCGCGTGCACATCGCCGCCAACCTGCGCCACGACAAGCTCGACGGCATCGTCACCGACGCCACGCTGTCGGGCGAGGCGCCGGCCGACTACGCCTTCGCACGCGAACTCGCCTTCACCTGGCGCCTGGCCAAGCACTTGAAGGCCCAGCGCGAGGTCGTGCGCGGCAAACCCGAGAACTTCAACCGGCCGGACTACAACTTCCGCCTTGCCGGCGAACGCTCGGAGGCGCCGAACGGCACGGAGTCCGTCGAGATCAGCATGCGCGCCCGCGGCAGCTCGCTGGACCTGATCGTGGCCGAGGCCATGATCCTGGCCAACTCCGCCTGGGGTGGCTGGCTGGCCGAGCTGGGCCTGCCCGGCATCTACCGCAGCCAGGCCAGCCTCGCGCCGGGCATCAAGGTGCGCATGGGCGTCAAGGCCCTGCCCCATGCCGGCATGGGCGTGGCGCAGTACACCTGGGCCACGTCGCCGCTGCGCCGCTATGTCGACCTGGTCAACCAGTGGCAGATCATTGCCTGCGCCCGCCACGGCAAGATGGCAGCACTGGCCGCGCCCTTCAAGCCCAAGGACGCGCAGCTGTTCTCCATCATCTCGGGCTTCGAGTCCGCCTACATGGCCTACAACGGCTTCCAGAACGGCATCGAGCGCTTCTGGACGCTGCGC
>NZ_JBFULE010000182.1:0-8230 GCF_056400485.1 Roseateles sp. P5_B10 | reverse complement strand
GCAAAGCCCGGCGTGCCGTAGAMGAGACCGCGGTAGGCGTCGAAGCTCGCGTCCGACAGCGCCTGTGCAGCCTGCAAAAAGCCCTTGGGCGCGCTCTGCGTCGGATGCAGCAGCGTGGCCTCCAGCGTGGCGGCCACCAGCGTTTCCAGGTTGCGCCGGCCGATCTCCGGGTGGGCGTACTTGGAGGCGATGACCTCGCCCTGCTCGGTCAGGCGGATCTGGCCGTTCACGGTGCCGGGAGGCTGGGCCAGGATGGCCTGATAGCTCGGGCCGCCGCCGCGGCCGACGGTGCCGCCACGGCCGTGGAAGAGGCGCAGCGTGATGGGGCCGACGCGCTTCAATTCGTCGAACAGCTCGACCAGCGCGATCTCGGCGCGGTAGAGCTCCCAGGACGAGGTGAACATGCCCCCGTCCTTGTTGCTGTCCGAGTAGCCCAGCATGATGTCCTGCTCGCCGCTCGAACGGTCCACCAGGCCGCGCACGCCGGGCAGGGCGTAGAACTCGCGCATGATGTCCGGCGCGACGCGCAGGTCGCCAATGGTCTCGAACAGCGGCACGATGATGAGGTCGCTGACCGCATACTCGGTCAGCACGCCGCGCAGCAGGCCGGTTTCCTTCAGCAGCAGGGCCACTTCCAGCAGGTCGGACACCGACTCGGTGTGCGAAATGATGTAGTGGCGCAGCGCCTCGCGGCCGAAGCGGGCCAGGGCCTCGCGGGCGGCTTCGAAGGTGGCGAGTTCGAACAGCGTCTTGTCGGTATAGCTCGCGCCGATGACGCGCAGCGGGCGGGCGTCGTTCAGCAGCTTCAGCAGCAGTTCGCGCTTGGCGGCTTCATCGAGCGCCGGGTAGTCGGCCTCGATCCGGGCCGTGGCCAGCAACTCCGCCAGCACCAGCTCGTGCTGGTCGCTGCTCTGGCGCAGGTCCAGCGTGGCGAGGTGGAAACCGAACACCTGCACGGCGCGGACCAGCGGGCTCAACCGCGGTGCGATCAGTGCTTCGGCATGGTGGCTCTTCAGCGAGGCCTCGATGATGCGCAGGTCGGCCAGCAGCTCATCGGGTGTGCGATAGGGGTCTTGCGGCGCGACGGCATGGCGCAGCGCCTCGGTGCCGGTCAGCGCATGCAGGGTGG
The DNA here is from genome assembly GCF_056400485.1 of Roseateles sp. P5_B10. Classification (NCBI taxonomy): domain Bacteria; kingdom Pseudomonadati; phylum Pseudomonadota; class Betaproteobacteria; order Burkholderiales; family Sphaerotilaceae; genus Roseateles; species Roseateles sp. P5_B10. The sequence continues at coordinate 7,101 of NZ_JBFULE010000182.1, read as the reverse complement.
CGGCCAGGCGGGCATACATGCCCGTCAGCGCACGGCGGTAAGGCTCGTCCATGCGATGGACGTTCTGGTCGGGGCTGCGCTCAGCGAGCTTCTGCATGTCGGCAGAGACGCCCGTCAGGTGCAGCGAGATGGACAGCTCCGCGCCCAACTCGTGCAGCTCGGTCAGGTAGTGGCGCAGCGCCACCTCACTCTGGCGCTGCATGGCGCGCTTGAGCGTCACGGCGCCGACGTTGGGGTTGCCGTCGCGGTCGCCGCCGATCCAGTTGCCCATGCGCAGGAAGCTGGGCAGTTGCTCGCCAGGCAGGTGCTCCTCGAGCTCGGCATAGAGCTTGGGAATCTGGCGCAGGAAGGTGGACTGGTAGTAGGAGAGCGCGTTCTCGATCTCGTCGGCCACCGTCAGCTTGGAGTAGCGCAGCATGCGCGTCTGCCAGAGTTGGGTGATGCGGGCGCGCAGCAGGCCCTCGGTGTCGCGCAGCTCACGCTCCGTGCCCGCGCGGTCGCGAGCTTCCAACAGGCCGGCCACGGCGCGCTCGGCGTCCAGGATGCTCTTGCGCTGCACCTCGGTCGGGTGGGCCGTCAGCACCGGCGAGATGAAGCCGCGCTTGAGCACCTCGGCGATCTCGGTCGGGCGGATGCCGGCCTCGTGCAGATGCTCCAGGCAATAGGCCAGCGAGCCGGGCTGCAGGCTGCCGGCTCGCTCGTGCACGTCGCGGCGGCGGATGTGGTGACGATCCTCGGCGATGTTGGCCAGATGCGAGAAATAGCTGAAAGCGCGGATGACGCTGACGGCCTGCTCGCCGGACAGGCTCTTCAGCAGCTTGTCGAAGCGCTTGCCAGCCTCCTTGTCGTGCTTGTGGCGATAGGCCACCGACAGCTGGCGGATGCGCTCGACGAGCTCGTAGGCCTCGCGCCCCTCCTGTTCGCGGATGACGTCGCCGAGGATGCGCCCGAGCAGCCGGATGTCGGCCACCAGCGGTTCATTCTTGTCGGCCTTTTTGTCGATCTCTTGGCGGGCAGGAGCGGCTCGTGAGGGCATGGCAGGTCGTCCGAGAAGGAATTGCTATAGGAGAAGTAACCAAGTTACCTCTCCGTGACTCTAGCAGTTTCTTCTCTGGAACGGGCCCCTTCACTGTGCTGCCGGCGCTGTCGTGAAACCGTCGCTGAGCGTGCGCAGGAAGGCGACAACGTCGGTCACGTCCTGGGCGGTCAGGGCCGGCGGCTGGCCGGCGCGCCGGAAGGGTGCGCCTTGCTGGACATTGCCGTGGTAGAGGGCGGGCAGGTCGTTATAGACCAGGATCTGTCCGTTGACGGTCGGGTACCAGCGCGCCGGATCGAGGTCACGCGTGGCGTAGAAGGCGACGGCGTCTTCGAGCGTGGCGAAGCGGGCGTTGTGGAAGTACGGTCCCGTCAAGGCGACGTTGCGCAGCGTCGGCGTGCGGAACATGCCGCACAGGTCGGCGCGGCCAGCGAGGTCGCTGCGGGCGCACAGGCCGAGATCGAAGAAGGCCGGATTGGCGGTGGCCTGGCTCTGGTTGCGCGGCACGCCGAGGGCGTGATAGCTGAAGTTGGTGAACAGGGCGCGGTTCAGGCCTGGCTGGATTTGAACAGGCCGGCTGTCATGGCAACTGGCGCAGTTGCCGCGCTGCGGGTCGTTGAACAGATTGAGGCCGCGCTGCTCCTGGGCGGTGAAGGTGGTGCGGCCGTCCTGGACCGCGTCGAACTTGCTTGTGAACGGATGGAACCTGGCGTCATCGGCCTGGTAGCGGGCGAGTGCGGTGACGGCGGCGTCGACCAACTGGTTGTCAGTCGCGGCGGCCGGCAGATTGGCTGCGGCACGCAGGTCGGCCGAATAGGGCAGGGCGCGCAACCGGGTTGCCAGCGCGGCGACGTCGGCATTGGCCATCTCGTCAGCATTGAACAGTGGCCCGCGCGCCTGCTCGCTGCGGTTGTTGGCGCGGCCATCCCAGAACAGCCCGCCGCGCGGCCGGCCCTGGGCGTCAAACCCAAAGGCGCCGGCCTGATCGAGGTAACGAGCGCTGGGCGAACTGCGCAGGCCCTGGTGGGTGCCGTCGGCACCACCCAGGGGCAGGAAGCTGCCGGTTGCATCCGAATGGCCGCGCGCCTCGACGTGGCAGCTGGCGCAAGCCAGCTTGCCGCTGGCGGAGAGGCTGACCTCCTCGAACAACCGGTCGCCGACCTGGGCCAGCGTCGGCACGGGAACGGGCGCTGGCAAAGGCGTGCGGGGTGGGCGCTGGGCGGCGGCATCGGCGCTGGCGTCGGCAGCGGCGCCGCCAGCGCCGCCGCCGCAGCCAGCGAGCAGGCAGAGCAGCATTGCGGGCAGCAGGATGTGGCGGGCGGGCATGGCGGTCTCCTTCGTTGGCATGCCGCGAGCTTCCCGGCCGAGCGTGGGCCCAGCATGGAGAAACTGTGGAGGCCGGCTCCACAGTTGCCCGGCAAGATGCGCGCATGCGTCTTGTCCACCAGTTGTCCCTGCTTCTCATCACCATCGCGCTGGCGGCCGTCGCGGCCGTGGCCGGTCTCGTGGTCTGGAATCTGCGCGCCGGCTTCAGTGACTATCTGCAGGCTCAGGATGGCGAGCACCTGACGCGACTGATGGAAGCCGCCGAGCGAGACCTGGCCCGGCGCGGCGGGGCGCCGCAGGACTGGCGCCCGGCGCTGCGTKACTGGCTGGACACCGTGCGCGTGTYGACGGGGCATGGCGGCCCTGCTGAAGGACCACCGCCGGGCGGCCGGTCCGACGATCCGCCGCCACCGGAGCGTGGCGATCCCGAGGGCCGCCGTCCGCCGCCTGACCCGCGCCGCGACCCACCACCGCCGCGCCGCGATCCTTCCAATTTCGGCCCACGCGTCGTTGTGCTGGCTGCCGATGGCATCACCCCGCTGGCGGGCCGCCGCGAGACGCTGGGCCGCCCCGGCCAGACCCGCGCCATCAAGCTCAATGGCCAGACGCTGGCCGTGCTGCGGCTGGCGGAACGTGCCGGGCCGGCCGAGGGGGTGGACGCCAGTTTCCTGCGACGGCAGTACATCGGCTTGGGCGTCGTGGTCGGGGGTGTCCTCATCGTGGCCTTGGTGCTGGCACGGCTGCTCGCCGTGCGCTGGGCGCGGCCATTGGCCGAGGCCCAGGTTGCGGCACGGCGGATCGCGGCGGGCGAGTTCGACGTGCGCCTGCCCGCGCCCCGCGATGGCGGCGGCGCCAGCGAGATCACAGGCCTGCACGCGGACATCAACGGCATGGCCGAGGCGCTGCAGCGACTGGAGAGCAGCCGCCAGCGCTGGATCGCCGAGCTGTCCCACGAGTTGCGCACGCCGCTGGCCGTGCTGCGTGGCGAGGTCGAGGCGCTGGTGGACGGCATACGGCCGCTGGACAGCGCGGCGCTCACCTCGCTGCAGGAAGAGATCAAGCGCCTGTCCCGCCTGGTTGAAGACTTCCACCTGCTGGCTACCTCCGAGCTGCGGTCCCTGCCTTGCGAATTCGAGCCCGTGGCGCCGGTTGCGCTGCTGCAGGCGGCCCTTGAGCGCATCGCGCCGCGTGCCAGGGCGCGGGGCCTGGTCATTGAGGCGCCTCTGCCGCAGGTGCTGCCGGCCGCGTACTGGGACGCAGTGCGAATCTCTCAACTGCTGGCCAATCTGCTTGAGAACAGCCTGCGCTACACCGAGGCTCCCGGCCTGCTGCAGGTGTCCGCGCGCTCGCTGGGCACGGCCATCGAGATCCGCATCGAAGACACACCGCCCGGCGTGGCGGAGGCCGAGCTGGACCGCCTGTTCGACCCGCTCTACCGTGTCGACCCCTCGCGCAGTCGCGCCTTTGGGGGCTCGGGCCTGGGCTTGGCCATCGCCCGTGCCATCGCGCTGGCCCATGGCGGTCGCCTGCACGCCGAGGCCTCGACGCTGGGCGGCCTGGCCATGGTGCTGACACTGCCGCTCAAACCCGAGGGAAATGGCCTATGAGCGATCTCATCCTGATCGTCGAGGACGAGCCCAAGCTGGCGGCCCTGGTGCGGGACTATCTGCAGGCCGCCGGCTACCGCAGCGAATGGCTGGCCGATGGCCGCCAGGCGCTGGAGAGGCTCAAGACCGGCCCGATGCCGGCGGCGGTGCTGCTGGACGTCATGCTGCCCGGGCTGGACGGCCTGGAGGTCTGCCGCGCCGTGCGCATGTTCAGCGACGTGCCCATCCTCATCAACAGCGCCCGTGTCGAGGAACTGGACCGGCTGCTTGGCCTGGAACTCGGCGCGGACGACTACGTCTGCAAGCCCTTCAGCCCGCGCGAACTCGTGGCCCGCGTGAAGGCCCTGCTGCGCCGCGCCCAGGGACGGCTGGCGCCGGCCACACTGGTGCCGGCGGGTGGCGGCTTTGCGGTGGATGAGGCGGGCCAGCGCATCGTCTGGCAGGAGCAGGCGCTGTCGTTGACGCCGGTGGAGTTCCGCCTGTTGCGCCAGCTGCTGCAACAGCCGGGGCGCGTTTTCGAACGGTCCCAACTGCTGGATCTCATCCACGAGGACTTCCGCGACGTGTCCGACCGGGTTGTCGACAGCCATATCAAGAACATCCGCCGCAAGCTGGCGGCGCTGGAGCCAGCCCAGGAATGCATCGCTTCGGTGTACGGCGTGGGCTACCGGCTGGACCTGGCCTGAGCCTGCTTTCTCCACTGCGTTGCTTTTGGACAACTCATCACGGGCGCCGTACCTGCACTGAAACCAGAGGCACCCCTCTGGTGCCCAAGTGAACCATCTTGGGCTTTCTGTCCCCATTCCGGGAAAACCAGACTGCGCACGCAATTGAATCCTCCGCCACATTGGGATATTGTTGACAGCGTTGTCTATTTGAATTGACCCGCAGATCGATGTGCTCTTGGCAAGGATGCTGAGATCGCTACCAAAGCTCATCCCCGATGGTTGCGCGCAAGCGCACGATTCGCTGTCCGGCCACCCCGGAAAGAGCTGCTTTCGCAGGTGTTGTTGATTGCGCACACGGCAAGATCAACTCGCGTAAACCCCAGGAGTCATGGGGAGGCCAAAACGTACAGTACGCAGGCGCCTGCAACGGGCACTCTCTTTTTTGAGGAGTGCTGGTAACGCTACCAAGTGCTGGCATCAGCGGGCCATAGAGTCGTCATCAATCGGCGCTACAGCCGCTTAAAGCAAGTAAGGAGACAAATGAAACACCCTCAGATTTCCAAAGTTCGGCGTGGTCCCGTGCGGTCCATCCGGCTCAAGCCCGTTGCGTGGGCCTCGTCGATCGCGTTGCTCACGGGTGCCGCTGCGGTACATGCTCAGCAGGCTGGCGCTGCGGCGCCTGCATCTGCGGCGTCGGCTGCTGCCAACTCCCTGGAGACCGTGGTCATCACGGGTATTCGCCGGTCCCTTGACAGCGCTGTCACCCTGAAGCGCGATTCGCGCGGCTTGGTCGATGGCATCGTGGCTGAAGACATCGGCAAGTTCCCGGACACCAACCTGGCCGAGTCGATGCAGCGCATCGCCGGCGTGTCCATCGACCGGAACATGAGCGGTGAAGGCTCGCAAGTCACCGTTCGCGGCGTCGGCCCGCAGTTCAACATGGTGCTGCTGAACGGCCGGCAGATGCCGACCTCCAATGGTGCCGGCCGCGCCTTCGACTTTGCCAACCTGTCCTCCGACGCAGTTTCCGCGCTGGAGGTGTACAAGACCGCTCGTGCCTCGTCGCCGACGGGCGGTATCGGCGCCACCATCAACGTCAAGACGGCCCGCCCGCTGGATGTGCGCGAAACCATCGCCAGCATCGGCATCAAGGCCAACTATGACGAGTCGATCGGCCGCCTGCCGGGCGAGATTGCGGGCTCGAAGGTCACGCCAGAAATCTCCGGCATCTACAGCACGTCCTTCGGGGACCGCACGCTCGGCATCTCGATTAGCGGCAACTACTCGAAGCGCAACTCGGGCTCCAACAACGCGTTCACCGGCAACGGCTGGCAAACACAGCCGATTACGAACGGTGCCGCCGGTACGGCGTATGACGGTGTTCCGGCCGGCAACCTGAAGAACTTCCCGACCAGCGGCTATGTGACGCACACGAATGACGTGCGTTACCGCGTGACCGATCTGGAGYGCGAGCGCATCAACGGTCAGGCCGTTCTGCAGTTCGCCCCGACGAAGGAACTGAAGTTCACGCTGGACCACACGATTGCCATCAACGCGACCAAGCAGAACGCCATTGAGAACTCCTCCTGGTTCGGCCCCTCGTATTCGGGCCCGTTGAATGGCCAGCCGCCCACGACCTTCACCGCCACGGGCCAGGTCTACGACCCGATCATCCAGACGGCCACCTGGGACGGCACGCACGACTTCGCGATGTACGCTGCCCAGCAGGCGGTCAAGACCAAGCTGAACTCCACCGGTTTCAATGCGGCATGGAAGGTCAGCGAGAAGCTGAACATCGATCTCGACGCTCACCATTCGACGTCCCGGACCAATCCGGACAGCCCTTATGGCGACACCAACGTCATTGACCTGGCAATGTTCAACCAGGGCAACACGACGATGTACTACGACCAGAAGTTCCCGGTCATGCAGTCGCCCGGCTTGAAGTACGACTCCAGCAAGACCACCGTCACGGGCTCGCAGTTCACCAACAACATTTCCTATCAGGACGTCGATCAGGTCCAGGCCAGCGGCACCTACAAGCTCAGCGCCGACGACAAGCTGCTCGCCGGCCTCGGTTTCACCAAGCTGAAGAATCGTTCCGCCGGCTCGAACAACTTCCACGGCGACTGGGGTGGCATCGGCCCGCAAGGCTCGTTCAAGGACATGACCGTCGCCCAGTACAACATCGCCAGCTTCTACGGCCGGATTCCTGGCAGCAGCGACGCGCGCCAGTTCCCGACGTTCTTCGTGCCGAACTTCGACCAACTGCGTGCGCAGGCCGTCAAGAACGCGCAGTCGTATCGTCCGACGTCGCTCCCGCCGGGCAATCCGCTGAGCGCGGCGGAGGCAGATGCCTACTTCAAGCCGTATACCGACTTCACCAACGGAAACGATTGGCGCACCACCGAGAAGTCGACCGCGGCCTACGGTCAGTGGGACCACTCGTTCGACACGTCCATCC
>NZ_JBFULE010000181.1:0-8247 GCF_056400485.1 Roseateles sp. P5_B10 | reverse complement strand
TGCGTTCGATCAGCAAAAGCCGACCTTGGTACGTCAATCTGGCATTCTTATGGCTGTTCACCCGGCCACCTTTATCTGAGAGTTCTGAAGCGTCGTAACTCCAGTCTCCCAGACCAGGTCGGGTGAACAACCTATCGAGACATCACAACTAGCCAACCAGCGCCGCGTCGAGGATCTGTGCCGCCTGCGGCACGGCCAGCGTGCCAACAAGGCGGCCATCGCCGCCGAAGCGGGTCGCGATGAAGGCGTCCGCGGCAATGGTGGACGATTGCTCACGCATCAGCAGGCCTTGGGCGCACAACACCAGGCCTTGCGCAACGCGGCGGGCCTGGGATTCAAGCGCAGTCGGGTCGCCGGTCAGCAGGCGCCGCAGGCTTTGGGCTTCGGCGCGCACCGGGGCGTCCGTGCTCTCGTCAAACGTATCGAGCAGTGCGAAGGCCACGTCGGGCTCACGGGCGACGGCACGCAGCACATCCAGGGCCATCACATTGCCCGAGCCCTCCCAGATCGAGTTCACTGGTGCTTCGCGGTACAGGCGCGCCAGCACACCGTCCTCCACGTAGCCATTGCCGCCGAGCAACTCCATGGCCTCGCCGGTGCACTCGATGGCGCGCTTGCAGACCCAGAGCTTGGCGGCCGGCGTCATCAGCCGTTGCCAGCCGGGCTCGTTGCTCTCGAAGCCCCGAGCCAGGCGCAGCATCAGCCGCATCGCGGCCTCGCTCTCCAGCGCCAGGTCGGCCAGCACGGTCTGCATCAGCGGCTGCTCGGCCAAGTGCCGGCCAAAGGCCGAGCGCTCGCGGGCGTTGTGCAGCGCCTGCACGAGGCCGGCGCGTAAGAGCGCTGCGCTGCCGATGACGCAGTTCAGGCGCGTGTAGCCGGCCATCTCGATCAGCGTCGGGATGCCGCGGCCTTCTTCACCGAGACGCCGCGCCCAGGCGCCGTGGAACTCGACCTCGCTGCTGGCGTTGCTGCGGTTGCCGAGCTTGTCCTTCAGGCGCATCACCTGGATGGCGTTGCGCGCGCCATCGGGCGTGTAGCGGGGCAGCCAGAAGCAGGTCGGGCCCGCTTCGGTGCGGGCCAGCACGAGGTGGGCGTCGCTGCTGGGCGCCGAGAAAAACCATTTATGGCCGGTGATCGCATAGCTGCCGTCGGCCTGGCTCGCGGCTGCAGTCGTCACGCGGCGCAGGTCGGAGCCGCCCTGCTTCTCGGTCATGCCCATGCCGACCCAGATCGACGGTTTCTCCGTCAGCGGCCGGTCCAGCGGGTCGTGCTCACGGCTGAAGAACTTGTCGCGCAGCGGCGCGAACAGCTCGGGCTGCCTGGCCAGCACGGGAATGGCGGCCTGGGTCATCGTTGCCGGGCACAGCGAGCCGGCCTCGACCTGGCCATGCAGATAGCAGCCGGCCGCGAAGTGGGCCCAGCGGCCGGGCGTGTCGGTGGCGAAGACGTCGGCCACGAGGCCCTGGCGGCGGTACATGGCCAGCAGGGCATGCCATGCCGGGTGGAAGTCGACGAGGTCGACACGGCGGCCGCGCGCATCGAGCTGGCGCAGCTGCGGGCCATTGCGGTTGGCGTCGCGGGCCAGCTGGGCGGTCTCGGCGCTGCCGAGTTCGGCGCCATAGCGCGTCAGCGGCTCGACCGCCTGCGGCGCGGCCTCGCGCAGCGCGGCCAGCAAGGCCGGGTCGGAGGCCAGCAGGTTGTGGCCGACCCATTCGTCGACGAGGTTGTCAGAGGTGGACATCTCGGTGACTCCATCCCAGAAGACTTGCGGGACGAGCGACGGGCCGCTCCCTAGCCGGCCCGCGCTGGCGATGTGCTTGCCGGTCGCGCCGGCAAGCATCGCCGTCCCCCCGGGGGACCGGCCAACGTACCCGTTGGACGAGAGGCTTCATGTCAGTCCTGGACCCCCGGCTCGGCCATCAACTGACCCTTGCCGGCGCGCCGGGCTTCGTAAAGGGCCGTGTCGGCGCGGCGTTGCAGGTCGGCCAGGCCGCGGTCACCGGGGCGCAGCTTGGCCCAGCCGGCGCTGAAGGACAGCGCCATGCCCAGCTCGGCCGGTGCGCGTTCGGCCAGCGCCTTGCGCAGGCGCTGGTCCAGGGCCTGCGGGCCCTCGGGCAGGCAGCGCGCCATCAGCACACCGAACTGCTCGCCGCTCAGGCGGCCGGCGAGGTCGCCCAGGCGCATCTGGGCCTGAATGCAGCTGGCAAACAGGGCCAGGGCGCGATCGGAAAAATCCATGTCGCGCTCTGCTTGCAGGGTCGCGAAGTCGTCCAGGTCCAGCACCACCAGGGCCAGGGGCTCGTCGTAGCGGCGCGCCATGGAGATCAGGTCGACCGAGCGCTGGGTGAAGGCGTTGCAGTCCGCCAGGCCGGTCAGGCCGTCGGTCTGGGCCAGGCGCGCCAGCTCGGCCTCGGTCTGGCCGCGCCAAGCCAGTAGCAGCATCGGCAGGGCCAGCAGCAGGGCGAGCTGGCCGGCCAGCGCCAGCAGCAGGTCGGGCCAGGGCGCGGTGTCGCCGAGCAGGGTGGTGGCGGCGCGGCCCAGCATGGCTGCCAGCAGCGGCAGCACGGCGGCCAGCCCCAGCAGGCGCCAGCGCCGGCTGTTCAGGCCCTGCAGCACCGTGCTGCGGCCCGGCAGCATCAGCGCCACGCCCAGCCAGGCGAGTTGGGCGCCGAGCACCGCGTCAGCCAGGGTTTGGCCGACGGCATGCTCGTCCGCCAACAGGGCGTGGCCAATGCCCAGCACCAGCGGTGCAGCCGCCATGAGCCAGCGCCCCGGCCGCGGCGTCAGCCACAAGCCCAGGGCCCACCAAAGCGCGGACAGGCCGAGGCTGATGACGGCCAGGCCGACGCTGTGCAGGGTCGGCACAGCCATTCGATCGCCGTGGGTCGGGCTCGCCATGGCCAGGCCCAGGGCCAGGGCTGCCATGCCCACCTGGGCCCAGCGGCCGCCGGCATTCGCGCCGTGCCAGCCGATCAGCGTGATCAGSACCAGCGCCGCGGCCAGCGCCTGCATGGGCATCAGCGCGAACAGGGCGGCAGTGAATGTCATTTCTTGATGGGGATGGGGGTTTCGCGGCCGACCGGTACGGCGGTCACGCTGTTCTGCGGCGAACCGTCGATGAGGCGGTCGGAGTAGGTCAGGTAGACCAGGGTATTGCGCGACGCGTCCACCATGCGAACGATGCGCAGCCGCTTGAAGACCAGGGATATGCGCTCGTTGAAGACCTCTTCCTGGCGCGGCAGTGCCTGGCTGATGGTGATGGGGCCGACCTGGCGGCAGGCGATGGAGGCCTCGGCCTTGTCCTCGGCCAGGCCGATGGCGCCCTTGATGCCGCCCGCCTTGGCGCGCGACACATAGCAGGTCACGCCCTGCACCTTGGGATCGTCATGGGCATCCACGACCACCTTGTGGTCGGGGCCGATCAGCTTGAAGGCGGTGTCGACCGAGCCGATGGGTTCGGCGCGGGCCAGCGCCGAGGCGACGAGCAGGAAAACGAGGGCGGCTTGCTTCATCGGCTCAGTCTAGAGCGAACAGGCCCCGGCGGGGCTGGGCACCGCCGTCTGGCGCCCCGTGAAGCGCGGCTGCTCGGGGCGGCCGAGGTCGAAATGGCTGAGCTGGTCGCTGCGCTGGTTGCATACGAACAGGTGGCGGCCGGCGCGGCAGGCGCTGCGCGGGTAGCTGCCATGCACCCAGTGATGGTCCAGCAGGCGCGGGCGGCGCGGCTGGGCCAGGGCGATGACGGCCAGGCTGTCGTGCAGTCGGTTCAATGCGTAGAGATGGCGGCCGCCGGGTGCGACGAGCAGGTCGGAGGCGTAGCTGGTGCCGGCAAAGCCGGCCGGCAGTACGGAGATCTCGTCAATCAGGCGCGGGCCGGCCGCCGTCAGCTCGACGGTCGACAAGGTGGACGACTCTTCCTGCAGCACGTAGACCCAGCGGGCGTCCGTGGGATGGAAGGCGAAGTGGCGCGGACCCGAGCCCGGGCTGAGTGCGAGTTCGAAAGCGGCGGCCTTCGGCGCACCGGACTTGAGCGGCCAGACGAGCAACCGGTCGCGGCCCAGGTCGGTGCCGAGCAGCCAGCGGCCGTCGGGGCTGGCCTGGATCATGTGGGCGTGCGGTGCTTCGTGACCGCTGCTGGCCTGGCTGCCGGGCGGAGCCTTGGCCGCCTGTTGCGGGCCCGGCCGGCAGTCCGGGCCGGCGCAACTGGGCCAGCTCTCGGCCTCGCCGAGGCGGCCATCGGCCTGCAGTGGCAGCGCGGCGAAGCGGGCGTCACCGTAGTGGGCCACCCAGGCGTGGCCGGCGCTCAGCGACAGGTGCACCGGGCCGCGGCCACCGCTGGGCTGGCGCTGCAGCAGTTCGAGCCGCCCATGCGCGTCCTGAGCGTAGACAGCGACATGGTCTGCGCCTTCCTCCGCGGCATAGACGTGTTGGCCCTGGGCCGCCAGCCAGCTCGGGCTGTGGGCGTTGGCCGTCAGGCCCAGGGCTTTCAGGCCGCCGTCGGCGGCGATGGCAAAGCTGTAGAGGCCCTGGCCCAGCGGGGCATAGGTGCCGACGTGAAGGAAGCGCGGCGGGGGCGTTGCGGCGGTGGCGGGCATCAGGGCAGCGGCGGAGAGGCTCAGCAAATGGCGGCGTTTCATGCGAACTGCGTCGTGATGGCATCGACGACGCGGTCGTCCTCGTCGACGACGGCCATCCAGGCCCATTTGTCGAAGGTCGTGCATGGGTGCGAGGGTCCCAGCGCGACGCGCTCGCCGACGGCGGGGCCGTCCCATCCGCTCGGGTCCCAGCGCAGATAGGCATGCTGGTCGTTCAGCCCGGTGACGCGCCAACCCGCGGGGGCCTTGGCTCGCTCGGCGCCGCGCAGATGCCAGACCGGCAGCGGCCAGCCGGCATCGAAGGACACATCACGCCGGCCGGCATTGAGCAAGGCCAGGCCCGGCTCGGGGCAGGACAGCACCTGGGTCCAGACCTCCAGCGCCGGCTGCAGGCTGGGCGCCGACAGCGGCGTGCCCATGCGCTCGTCCATGCTGCGCATGTAGCGGCCGTAGTGCTCGTGGTCATGACAGACGTAGCAGCCCGAGCGCAGCAGGCCCAGGCGACCAGGCTTGCCGGCCAGCACGGGGGCGACGAGATCGAAGAGGGCCGAGCCGCCGCCGCTGAGCCACAGCGGCTGCGCATCGGCGTCGATCAGGCCCTCCGCTTCGATGTCGCTCAGCAGTGCCTCGATGCGCGTCTGCCATTGCTGCATCAGCGCGCGGTCGGGTTCGCTCTCGCCTCGGACCTGCAGGCCCTCGTAGAAGCCGATGCCGCGCAGCCGCAGTGCCGGGTGGGTTTTGAGTGCACGCGCCAAGGCCAGCGCCGGGCCATGCTCGCGCACGCCGCAGCGCGAAGTGCCGAGTTCGATCAGCACATCGATCCGAGCCTCGCCTTGGCCCAGATCCGCCCAGTGCGCCGCCAGCAGATCCAGCTGTGCCTGCGAGTCGACAAAGAAGGCCAGCTCCAGGCCAGGGTGGCGGCGCCGCAGGTCCAGCAATTCGGCCAGCTCGGTCGCGCCGATGAGCTGGTTGGCGATCAGCGCCCGCCGCGCGCCAGCGGCCAGGCCCAGGCGCAACTGGTGCACGTTGGCGAACGTCAGGCCCCAGGCGCCGGCGTCGAGCTGGCGGCGGAACAGCTGCGGGCTCATCGTCGTCTTGCCATGCGGCGCCAGCTGCACGCCGCGCTGGGCCGCAAAGTTCTGCATCCAGGCGATGTTGTGGGCCAGGGCCTGCTGGCGCACGACGGCCAGGGGTGTCGGCAGCTCGTGCAGCGTCCAGCCGCGCTGGGCCACGTCGGCCAGTGGCAGGGGCGGCTGCAGTGCCGGAAAGCCTTTCAGCCAGGGACCGAGCCAGCCGGCGCGCGGGGTGTCGTCATGATCCATGGCGCCATCATCGCGCGCGGACGACGCTGAGGGCCTGCGGCAGCACGCGCACTGCGATGTCGGTGGCGGACGGCAGGGGCTCGCCGTCCACGGCCAGCGGCACGGACGCGGGGCTGGTCAGGTGCAAGGCCTTGAAGCGGCTCAAGCTCACCTTGGCATGACGCAGGTGCAGCCCGGTCAGCAGCAGCGGCATCATGGCCATCGCACCCAGCCGCCCGAAGGCGGCAACGCGCAGCAGCTGCAGCTCGCCGTCGTCCACGCGCGCGCCGGGTGCAGCCGGCATGCCGCTGCCATAGCTGGGCGTGTTCAGGCTGGAGGCGAACAGCATCGGCCCGTCGCTCAGCAGCTGGCCATCGGCCTCGACGCGCATCGGGTAGACGCGCAGCCGGCCAATCTCGTTGAGCGTGGCCCACAGATAGCGTGGCTGGCCGCGCAGCCAGTGGGGTGCGGCCTGGGCGCGGATGGCGATGGCCGCGTCGAAGCCGGCGGTCAGGCTGGACATGAAGAGCTGGGCGCCGCCTTCGGCCGTCGTGATCTCGCCCAGGTCCATCGCTGCGGCCGGCGCGCGCTGTGCGTGGGCCAAGGCCTCGCGCCAACCCATGCGTGCCAGGCCGAGTGCGCGGGCCAGGTCGTTGCCGGTGCCGCCGGGCAGGATGGCCAGCTGCAGCCGGCGTGCGACCAGGGCCGGCAGCAGCTGGTGCACGGTGCCGTCGCCGCCGGCGACGATGACGCGGCTGCCTTCGGGCAGGGCCAGCAGGCGCTGACGTGCGGCGGCGACGTTCTCGGGCAGCACCAGTGGCACGCCGGGGAGGGCCTCCCGCAGCGGGGCGGCGAGGGCGGCACAGCGGCCGTTGGCGGCATGCGGGTTCAGCAGGCACAGCGCCGGGGTCAGGGCAGAGGCGATCACGCCGGGCATTGGATTCTGCGGCGCGCCCTCACGCCATCGGCGCAGACCCTGCGGCGCAGTGTGCCGGCTCTGTCTACACTGGTGTTACAACTCAACACAACCAACGAGGCGCTGCTCGCGCATGTCGCTGCACATCCCCACCCTGGTGCTGATGCTCGTGCTCGGATTCGGGCTGCTGACGCTGCAGCTGTGGATGGCTGGGCGCGGAGCGCTCAGCCGCGGCGAGCTCAAGCGCCTGGGTTGGGCGGGGCTGGCCTTCAGCTTTGGTTTTGCCTTCTTTGCGCTGCAGCCCTGGCTGCCTGGCTGGGCTGTACTGCTGGGCGGCAACTGGCTGCTGATGGCGGGCCTCGCTGGTTTCGCGGCAGCGGTATCGCGGCATCTGTTGAACCGCGGCCTGCCGGCTTGGCACCACGGGTTGCTGCTGCTTGCGGCCTTGGCCGTGCCGGCGGTGCTGGACGTGTCGCAGCCGGTGCGCGCTGGCGCGATGTCGGCGGCCATGGGGGCGCTGCTGCTGCCGGCCACCCTCGCGTCGCTGCGGCTGGGCTGGCGCGGCGAGACGAGTTTTCGCGCCGTCTCGCTGATGCTGCTGATGGCCAGCCTGGCGCTGTGGCTGCGCGTGGGCTTCGCCGCCTGGTGGTTGCGCGCCGGGCCGGCCGACGCCGAGCCCTGGCAGGCCTGGAGCGGCGCCATCTTCATGCTGGCCTTCATGGCGATGCTGGCGGCGGGCTTCGGCTTCGTGCTGGCGAATTTCGAGCGCATGGCCAGCCAGATGCGCAAGCTCGCCAGCGTCGACGGGCTGACCGGTGCCGTGAACCACAACACGACGGTGTCGCTGCTGGCGCATGCGATGGAGCGTGGCCGCCGCGAGGGCCAGCCGGTCGGCTTCGTCATGCTGGACCTGGACCACTTCAAGCGCGTCAACGACCGGCATGGCCATGCCGTGGGCGACCAGGTGCTGAAGGCCGTCGCGGCCTGCACGCGCTCGCGGTTGCGCGGCTCCGACGTGCTCGGGCGCCTGGGCGGCGAGGAGTTCGGCCTCGTGCTGCCTGCCACCGGTGCCGCCGGCGCCAAACATCTGGCCGAGCAGGTGCGCCTGGCCGTGGAGGCATTGGAACTGCAGGGCGACGGCGGCATGCCGCTGCGCGTGACGCTGTCCGCGGGCGTTGCCGAAGCGGCCAAGAGTGACACGCCCGAAACGCTGATGCATCTGGCCGACAAGGCCCTCTACCAGGCCAAGCAGAAGGGTCGCAACCGCGTCGTCGTGGCGGATGACTGGATGCGTAATTCGACCTTGCAATCCGTGGTGGGTTGAGCCTTCCGGTATTTGATTTTTGTGCATTCGGGCCGAGCGCTGGGCCGCTCCCKAGCCGGCCCGCCGGGCGATGTGCTTGCCGGTCGCGCCGGCAAGCATCGCCGTCCCCCCGGG
>NZ_JBFULE010000180.1:0-8247 GCF_056400485.1 Roseateles sp. P5_B10 | reverse complement strand
CGGCCAGGTCGAGCGGCAGCGGCAGGGTTTGCGGGGCAATGCGGGGTGTGTGTGTGTTCATGCTTCGAATTTAGAAGCGTTGCGGTAGGCGGACTCTAGCCGAGCTTGCTTCTAAAATCAAAGCATGACGACAAAACGCCTCGCAAAGCTGGCCATGGCGGACACGCCCGCCTCGGGCAAGGTTGCGATCAACGCCGCGCTGGAACTCTTCCACCGCCGCTGGACGCTGCGCATCCTGTGGGAGCTGCGCGCCGAGGACGCCAGCCTGAACTTCAGAGCGCTGCAGGCCGCCTGTGGTGACTTGTCGGCCTCGGTGCTGAACCAGCGCCTGGCGGAGTTGCGCGAGGCCCTGCTCGTCGAGCATGACGCAGGCAGTGGCTATCGGTTGGCGCCCCACGGGCGCTCACTGCTGTTGGCGATCGAGCCGCTGCTGCAATGGGCGCCGCGCTGGGCGCGCGAGGTGCAGCGAAACACGACGCCGCGATGATCAGGAACGGTCGGGGCGTTCGGGCCGAGCGCTGGGCCGCTCCCGAGCCGGCCCGCGTTGGCGATGTGCTTGCGGCTGGATGCCGTAAGCATCGCCGTCCCCACGGGGGACCGATCAGGCTTGCTCGCGTTCAGCGCGCAAGACTGAGCGAGGGGCACACCATTTAGGCCGGCACCCGGACGGCGAGGCGGGCTCGCTCGATGGCGGCGATCAGCGCCTCTTCCGAATAGGGCTTGCCCAGCAGCTGGGTCACACCGGCGGCGGCGGCCTCGGCCTGCTTGTCGTCGGAGGACGTGATCATGACGACGGGCAGGTCGGCCGTCACAGCGGCGGCGCGCACCTGGCGGGTCAGCTCGAAGCCGTCGATGCCGGGCATCTCGACGTCGGTGATCAAGAGGTGCGGCAGCTCGGCGGCCATCAACTCCAGTGCCTGCTCGCCGCTCTCGGCCAGCGCGACGCGATAGGTCTGGCCGGTCAGCAGGCGGCTGATCTTGACGCGCACGATCTTGGAATCGTCGGCGACGAGGACGAGGGTTTCGTCGGCCCGCAGTTCGCGGGTGGCCAGGGCCGCCGCGGCAGCAGCAGCAGCAGCTTCAGCGGCTTCCCGCGCGGCCTGTTCCTCCGCCCGGCGCCGGGCGGCAGCCACGCGCTCGGCCTCGGCCTGCTCGGCGGCCAGCCTGAGGGCCTCGGCTTCTCGGGCGGCGCGTTCGTCCTCCAGGCGTTGCAGCTCGGCAGCCTCGCGGGCGGCCTGTTCGCGGGCTTGGCGTTCGGCTTCGGCCTCTTGTTGGGCTTTCAGGTCGGCCAGGCGGCGTGCTTCGGCTTCGCGAGCGGCGGCTTCCTGGGCGAGGCGCTCAGCCTCGGCGCGTTCCTGCGCCAGCCGTTCGGCCTCTGCGGCTTCGGCGGCCTCGCGAGCGGCCTGCTCGTCGGCTTCGCGCCGTTGTGTCTCGGCACGTTGTTCTGCCAGGCGCTGGGCCTGGGCCTCGAAGCGGAGGGCTTCTTCGTGCTCGACGCGTGCCCGCTCGGCCTCCAGCTGTTCTTCCTCGGCACGCTGCTGGCCCAGGCGCTGGGACACGGCGGCCTCGACCTCGCGCAGGGCCTGATCGTCGGCCTGCTGGCGGGCGGATTCGGCGGGTACGCGCGGGGCGCGAGTCGCATATTCGGCCCGTGCCAGCGTGAGGCGCTCGGCTTCGCGGCGCCGGGCGTCGGCACGGGACTTTTGTTGCCGGCGTCGGCCGAGCCACAGCAGGAACAGCACGACGGCGACCGCCACGGCGGCCAGGGGCCAGGTCAACAGCTCGTTCATCTTCGGGGGACGTGCGCTACTTCAAAGTCGCACATCATCGGGCCAGTGAGTGTCCGCTTCGCGAACAGGCCTTTCGAGGAAGGCCCAGGTGGCGCCGTTTGTCACGCCTTGGCGGCTGGAATTCAGCGCTGGGGCGGCGGCAACAGGCCGGCAGTGTGGGTCGCGCTGCCGGGCGCGTCGTCCTCGCCGGGCACGAAAAGCGTCAGGACGCACGCCAGCACCGACACCACGAGCGTGGCGGTGAACTTGAAGCGGGCTGACGTGGCCATGGCCTGGATAGTGAGCCATGTCGCCGCCGGACGCTCCCCCTAACTCGCCAGTGAATGCTGACGGCGTACTGGCAGCAGTCAGCGCAAGCCCATGGTGCGCCGGTACTGGCCCGGCGTCGCGCCCAGGGCGCCATTGACGTGGCGGGTCAAATGGCTGGCGCCGGCATAGCCGCAGGCGGCGGCGACGTCGGCCAGGGGCAGGGCGGTGTCGCGCAGCAACGTGCGGGCGCGGTCCAGGCGGCGGGCGGCGACCCAGTCGTGCACGCTGCAGCCCATGGAGACGCGGAACATGCGGGCGAAATGGAATTCGGACAGGTGGACCTGGGCGGCCAGCCGGGGCAGGCTCAACTCGGCGCTGTCGAGGTGGGCATCAACGAAGTCCAGCACCCGACGCCGCGCCGCCCCGGACAAGCCACCCGGCGAGCGTTCGGCTCGCTCACGCAGCCGCGGCCGGGCGGCCTGCAGCACGAGGTGATCCAGCGCGGCCTGGCTCAGCGCATCGATGCGCAGGCGCTCGGCGGGGTCCTGCCAGTCGTACCTGGCAACGCCCTGGGCCCAGGCGGCAAGTGTGGCGTCCTCGCCAAAGATGCGCTGCTCCAGCGTGATGGCGCGGGGCTCGGCGTCCAGCAGGCGGACGATGCGGTCGGCCCAGGCGTCGTCCGACAGGTAGAGGTGGACGAAGCGCAGCGGCCCGGCCACGTTCCAGCGCGACTCGTGCTCGGCTGGCAGGATGCAGTGGCAGCCGGGCGAGCCGGTCTCGCGGGGTGTCTCGATGAGGTGGGTGTCGTGTCCGCCCTGCAGATAGACCGACAGGGTGTGGTGGCCGGGCCGCTGGTAGTCCATGCGCCCGCCGTCGTTGCACCACTGCACCAGGCGCAGGTCGTCGGCGAGCGTCAGCTCACGTTCCCGGCGCGCGCTGGAGCGGCCCAGCACGTCGAAGACGGGCTGGTGGGCCGTGGCGCCGGCGGTCAGGTCGAGCATGCAGCGATGCTAGGTGCTAAGCCCTTCCCCGTGCCGGCCTGAGGCCGACGATGCGCAGGAATATGCAATCGCACGGCCGCCCGCGGCGCCACGATGGCGGGCATGAATGCCTTCCTCTACCTGCTCGTCGTGCTGATCTGGGGTACGACCTGGATCGCCCTGAAGTGGCAACTGGGCCCCGTGCCGATTGCGCTGTCCATCGCCTACCGCTTCGGCCTCGCGGCCCTGGTGCTGTTCGCCTGGCTGGCCTGGCGGCGCCAGCTCGTCGTGCCGCGTGGGCGGGCGCTCACTTGGGTGCTCGCCCAGGGACTGTGTCTGTTCTGCCTGAACTTCGTCTGTTTCCTGAACGCCAGCCAGACGCTGGCCAGCGGCCTGGTGGCGGTCGTGTTTTCCAGCGCGGCGCTGTGGAACGCGCTGCTGGCGCGTCTTGTTCATGGCCGCGCCATCGTGCCCCAGGTCCTGGCGGGTGGCTCGCTCGGCCTGACGGGGCTGGTGCTGCTGTTCTGGCCCGAGATCCGTGGTGGCCACGCCAGCCTGGCCGGCCTGGCCTGGGCGCTGGGTGGCACGCTGTGCTTCTCGACCGGCAACCTGCTGTCGGCCGCGCTGCAGCAGCAGGGCCTGAAACCGGTGCAGACCAACGCCTGGGGCATGGCGGTGGGCACGGCGATCCTGACGGGCTATGCGCTGTTGGCCGGCGTGCCTTTCGCGTTCGACGCGAGCACCCGCTACCTCGGCGCGCTGCTGTACCTGGCTATCCCGGGTTCGGTCATCGGCTTCACGGCCTACCTGACGCTGGTGGGCCGCCTCGGTCCCGAGCGGGCCGCCTACAGCACGGTGCTGTTCCCGGTCGTCGCGCTGAACGTGTCGGCCTGGGTGGAGGGCTACGAGTGGACGGCGCCGGCGCTCGCCGGGCTGGTGCTGGTGATGGCGGGCAATGTGCTGGTGTTCAGGAAGCGGGTTGTTTCGGCTTGCGCTCCAGCAGCGCCATCGCCTCGCCCACCAGTCCGCGCCTGAAGGCCAGCACGCAGACGATGAAGATCAGCCCGGTGACGAGGCTGACAGATTCGCCCAGGCTGTTGAACCAGGCCACGCCGGTCAGCTCGCCCAGCCAATTGCCGAAGTCGCCGATCTTGTTCTCCAGCGCGATGATGACCAGCGCCCCCACCATGGGGCCGACCAGCGTGCCCATGCCGCCCACCAGCGTCATCAGGATGACGAGGCCTGAGGTGGTCCAGATCGCGTCGGTCAGCGTGGCGAAGCCCAGCACCAGCGTCTTGGTGGAACCGGCCAGGCCAGCCAGCGCGGCCGATAGCACGAAGGCCAGCAGCTTGAAGTGGCCGGTGTCGTAGCCCAGCGACGTGGCGCGGGCCTCGTTCTCGCGGATGGACGTCAGCACCTGGCCGAACGGCGAGTGGACGATGCGGTAGATCAGCCAGAAGGCGGCGATGAAGATGGCCAGAACGACGTAGAACAGCACCAGGTCGTTTTCCAGGTGCAGGCCCAGGAAGCTGCCGCGCGGCACCGACTGCAGGCCGTCTTCCCCGCCGGTGAAGGGGGTCTGCAGGAAGAAGAAGTACAGCATCTGCGCCAGGGCCAGCGTGATCATCGAGAAATAGATGCCCGAGCGGCGGATGGCCAGCAGACCGAACAGCAGGCCCACACCGGCCGYGCCCGCCATGCCGACGAGGATGCCCACCGGCGTCGGCAGGCCCCAGACCTTGAGCGCATGGCCGGTCACATAGGCCGCGGTGCCCAGGAAGGCCGCATGGCCAAAGGACAGCAGGCCCGTGAAGCCGACGAGCAGGTTGAAGGCGCAGGCGAACAGCGCGTAGCAGAGCACCTTCATCACGAAGACGGGGTAGACGCCGAACGCTGGCAGCAGTGCGATAGCGACGAAGAGCGCGGCGTAGCCGAGGACTTTCTTGTTCATTTTTCTTTGCCGAACAGGCCGGCCGGGCGAACGAGCAGCACGATGGCCATGACGACGAACACCACCGTGTTGGACGCCTCGGGATAGAAGACCTTGGTCAGCCCTTCAACGATGCCCAACCCAAGCCCGGTCAGGATGGAGCCGAGGATGGAGCCCATGCCGCCGATCACCACCACCGCGAACACCACGATGATGAGGTTGGTGCCCATCAGCGCCGACACCTGCAGGATGGGCGCAGCCAGCACGCCCGCGAATGCCGCGAGGGCCACGCCACCGGCATAGGTCAGCGTGACCATCAGCGGCACATTGATGCCGAACGCCTGCACGAGCTTGGGGTTCTCGGTGCCGGCGCGCAGCTTGGCGCCCAGCGACGTCTTCTCGATCAGCGCCCACACCGCGAAGCACACGATCAGCGACGCGACGACGACCCAGGCCCGGTAGTTGGGCAGGATCATGAAGCCCAGGTTGGTGGCGCCCTGCAGCGCGTCGGGCACCTGATAAGGCTGGCCCGACACACCGTAGACGCTGCGGAACACGCCCTCGATGACGAGGGTGATGCCGAAGGTCAGCAGCAGGCCGTAGAGGTGGTCCAGCTTGTAGAGCCACTGCAGCATCGTGCGTTCAATGACGATGCCGATGAGGCCGACCGCGAGCGGCGCGAGACCGAGCATGAGCCAGTAGTTCAGCCCCAGGTATTCCAGCCCCATCCAGGCGAAGAAAGCCCCCATCATGTACAGCGCCCCGTGGGCGAAGTTGATGATGTTGAGCATGCCGAAGATGACCGCCAGGCCCAGGGACAGCATCGCGTAGAACGAGCCGTTAACCAGGCCGAGCAGCAGCTGGCCCAAGAGGGCCGGCAGCGGAATACCGAAGATTTCTGTCATGGCAATCGTGTTCAGACCCTGGACGCCCGCCGGGCCGCTCCCAAGGGCGGCCAGGGCCGATGTCGATGCCGGCTCTCGCCGGCATCGATCGGCGTCCCCTCGGGGGACCGACCAGAAACGCGCGCGTCCAGCAGCGCGGGGCTGGGCGAGGGGTTCACGTTCACTTCTTCACCAGCGGGCACTTGCTGTCCGCGAGCTTGGTGAAAGCCTCGTCGCCCGGGATGCGCGTCACGACCTTGTAGTAGTCCCAGGGCTCGGTCGATTCCTTCACCGACTTGACCTGCATCAGGAACATGTCGTGGATGCCGCGGCCGTCTTCCTTGCGGATGGTGCCCTTGGTGTAGAAGTCGTTGATCGGCGTGTCCTTCATCTTGGCCATGACCTTGTCGGCGTCGTCGGTCTTGGTGGCGTCGACGGCCTTCAGGTAGTGGGTCACGGCCGAGTAGTCCGCGGCCTGCAGCGACGAGGGCATGCGCTTCATCTTGTCGAAGAAGCGGCGGCTCCAGGCGCGTGCCTCGGGGCTCTGATTCCAGTACCAGGAGTCGGTCAGGTACATGCCCTCGGTCGTCTTCAGGCCCAGCGAGTGCACGTCGTTGATGAACATCAGCAGGCCGGCGAGCTTCATACCCTTGGTGATGCCGAACTCGTTGGCGGCCTTGATCGTGTTGATGGTGTCGCCACCCGCGTTGGCCAGGCCGAGGATCTGCGCGCCGGAGCCCTGTGCCTGCAGCAGGAAGCTGGAGAAGTCGTTGGCGTTCAGCGGGTGCTTGACGCTGCCCTTGACCGTGCCGCCGCTCTTCTGCACGACGGCGGCCGTGTCGGCCTGCAGGGCCGCGCCGAAGGCGTAGTCGGCGGTCAGGAAGAACCAGGTTTTGCCGCCGGCCTTGGTCACCGCGGCGCCCGTGCCGTTGGCCAGGGCCACGGTGTCGTAGGCGTAGTGGATGGTGTAGGGCGTGCAATTGGCATTCGTCAGGGCCGAGCTGCCGGCGCCGATGGAGATGAAGGGCTTCTTCTTCTCGGCGGCTACGGTGGCAATGGCCAGGTTGACGCCCGAGTTGGTGCCGCCCACCAGCAGGTCGAGCCCTTGCGTGTCCATCCACTCGCGCGCCTTGGCGGAGGCGACGTCGGCCTTGTTCTGGTGGTCGGCAAAGATCAGCTCGACCTTCTTGCCCGCGGCCACACCCTTGAGGTCGGCGATGGCCATCTTGATCGCCTCGACACCGCCGGCACCGTCGATGTCGGCATAGACGCTGGACATGTCGGTCAGGAAACCGATCTTGATGACGTCGCCCGAGATCTGGGCCTGGGCGGTAAAGCCGCAGGTGGCGAGCGCGGCGGCAATGAGGGTCTTTTTCATGGTTGTCTCCGGTGGGTTGTTTGGATTCAAACGCTGAGCAGCTCGTCCATCTGGGCCTGGTGGGCCGGCAGGTCGGCTGCGGGGAAGGACAGCACGACTTCGCCGTGCTCGATGACTAGAAAATGGTCGGCCAGGGGCGCGGCGAAGCGGAAGTTCTGCTCCACCATGACGATGGTGAAGCCCTGGCTCTTCAGCGTGCGGATCATGCGGGCCAGGGCCTGGACGATGACGGGGGCCAGGCCTTCCGAGATCTCGTCCAACAAGAGGATGTCGGCGCCCGTGCGCAGGATGCGGGCGACGGCCAGCATCTGCTGCTCGCCGCCGGACAGGCGCGTGCCGGGGCTGTTCTTGCGCTCGGCGAGGTTGGGGAACATCGCGTAGATCTCGGTCTCGCTCATGACCTTGCCGCGCTTGGTTTTCAGCGGCGGCGGCAGGCGCAGGTTCTCTTCGGTCGACAGGCTGGCGAAGATGCCGCGCTCCTCGGGGCAGTAGCCGATGCCGAGGTTGGCGATGCGGTGCGTGGACAGGCCGATGGTCTCTTCGCCGTGGATCTTGATGGAGCCTTTTCTTGCTCCCGTCAAACCCATGATGGCCCGCAGCGTGGTGGTGCGGCCGGCGCCGTTGCGGCCGAGCAGGGTGATGACCTGGCCGGGTTGGACTGACAGGTTGATGCCGTGGAGGATGTGGCTTTCGCCGTACCAGGCGTGGAGGTTTTGGATTTCGAGTGCTGGGGTGGCCATGGCTTTGTCAGCTTGCTCGTTGCTTCGGGTTGCTTTGGCGGAGAGCGTGGTTGCTCGCTGCATTGCCGGGAGTCCCGCCCGGCAGCGGGGTAACTTTCTTCTGCGGGGCCAGAAGAAAGTCACCAAAGAAGAGGCCCTGAACCGCACACGACCGCGGCGCCGCGAATAGCGGCGCGCGAAAACGCTGACCTGCATCTCGGGAAGACGCGAACCGCTGCGCTCTCGCTGCTGTCCTTGTGAAGAGCACCATCCATTGCCCCTTCACGCCGCTTAACGTCGGCTGCACGCCGAACTCA
>NZ_JBFULE010000179.1:0-8290 GCF_056400485.1 Roseateles sp. P5_B10 | reverse complement strand
GGTGCTGCGCAGCCAGCCATAGTCCAGCACCGCGCTCCACTGGTAAGGCAGGCGTGCAATTGCTCCGGCGTAGACACGGGTGTTCTTGACCACCTGACGCTGCACCACGCCATCCGGCACGGTGAGGTAGGAGAGCACATCCTGCTGGAAGGGATTCACCGCGGCGCTGGCCGGAACGTATTGAAGGTTCGGCGTCGGCATCGCGAGCGCATTCTTCGAATTGTCCCGTACAAAGTCCACATAGGCTTCGATGCCGGTCGCGAACTCGCGACGGGTGTTGAAGGTGAACGTGGTGGTTTCAGGCGCAGACCAGATCGGCATCGCAGCCTCAAACTGGAGCTGGCCAGCCTTGCCCGCCAATGCCGCGCCGCCATCGCTGGCCGCCCCTGTGTAGTTGGCGGGAACGCTGGTGAATGCCGAAGACAGCGATTTGCCGCTCTTGAGCTGCAAGGGCTGGGTTGAGCAGGTAAAGCCGTCATCGGTTGAGCAGATGTTGGCGCCACCCATCAAGACGCTGGGGTCGGTCGGATCGTTGCGCAGCTGCTGTTGCGCACCCCGTCGGGTGAAATCACGCTGCGATGACTGCAGCACACCGGCATTGGCACGCGAAGCCGAGAACAGAACCTGAGTGCGCCCGCCTTCCAGCGAGAAACCGCCGCTGACGCCCAAGCGGTATTGCCTCACCGCACCATCGAGAGCACCGCCATAGTTGACGTCGACGTCGAACCCGGAGTAATCGCGCTTCAGGATGATGTTGATCACACCACCCGTTGCGCCACCACCATAGATGCCGCTGGCCGTTGCCGGCAGGATCTCGATGCGCTCGATCTGCGACATCGAGATGCCGTTGATATTGGCCTGCTTGAAGGAATCGCCCGCCGAGATGCTGGGCAGCCGGCGCCCGTCAACCAGGACAAGAGTCTGGTCGGAGCCCAGGCCGCGCAGGTCGATGCGTCCATTCGGCGACACCTGCGGACCCAGCTGTGAGGACGTCGTCTGCTGCGCATTCATCGGCAGATAGGTCTGCAGGAAACCCTCGATGGTTTGCGCGCCGCTTCTGGCAATCTGCTCTGCATCAAACACCACATAAGGCTGGATGTCATCGCGGTCGCGCCGGATGTCCACGTTGAGCGTGCGCTTGCCGCGTACCAGGATCGTGGGCATGACCTCGTCAGCGGTGCGCCCGTCGGCGTCGGCCTTGGCCTTGGCTGTGCTGGCCTGATCCTGTGCATGCACCGTGCCGCACACGGCTATTCCCATGGCCAGATTGCCCAAGCCCATCAGCGTCCGAAGACGTCCGCCTTTAACGACAAATCTCATCTGCTTCATCCTCTGATAAGGGTTAATTGATTGGCGAAAGGCTGGCTCTGCCTTGCTCAATCCTGAGAAGGTGCTGGTGAAAGGACGCGACGCTTTCACGGTGAGCCACGGAGATGAGGGCGGCCTTGGGCAAACGTTCGATGATCGTTTTGTAGACGTTCGCTTCCGACTCGGCATCGAGTGCACTGGTGCCTTCGTCAATGAAGAGAAAGTCGGGCTGGCCCAGAATGGCGCGCGCCGCTGCAATGCGCTGTTGCTCCCCGGGCGAAAGGATGCGGCTCCACGGCTGATAAGCGTGCAAATCCAAAATGAGGCGCTGCAGCCCCAGCGCATTCAGGAGGTCGATGTATTGCTCGTCGCTGTAGCGATCCGCCCGATGCGGATAGGCCATCAGGCTGGCAATCGAACCGTTGGGCATGTAATTGCGCTGGGGCAGGAAAGCGACCGACGCGTTGGCGGGAAGATCAACAGACCCGCTGCCGTAGGGCCACAGCCCGGCAATGCTGCGCAACAGTGTGCTTTTCCCGGCGCCCGAAATCCCCTGTACCAGCACGCGCGATCCAGCCGCGATTTCCAGTTCGCCGAGTGCCACCATCGGCTTGCCATCCGGGAAGGTGATGGTGAGACCATGGACGGCAATATGCGGCGCAGGCTTCTCGCTGATCACGATGCCGCTGCTGAAGGACTGCTGCGACAGCGCCTCGTTCAGCAAGCGCAAACGCGCGATGGATGAGCGCCAGGTCGCAATCTCGGCATATTGCGTAATGAACGCACCGATGCCGTTGTAAACCTGGCTGAATGAGGCCGACACGATCTGGATGTCGCCGATCTGCATACGCCCGTCGAGCACGAACGGAATGCACAGCAGGTAGGGCAGCAACATCAACAGAATGTCGGGAAGCCCGGTCGCAATCGCGATGCGCATGTTGGCAACGGTATAGGTGCGCCAGTTCATCACGATCAGCAGGAAGGTGTCGGCCAGCCGCCGACGCTCAAGAGGCGCCGCGCGGACAAAAGCGATCGATTCGCCGTTCTCCCGGACCGCGTGCATCTCCGAACGGAACTGCGCTTCAAGCCGCTGACGAACGACCTCGGCTCGCGTCAGCAGCGCTCCCACCCAATGCACCAGCAAGGTCATTGCCAGCGCAAAGCCAAAGGCGAGGTAGACCAGCAGGCCAGGGATGGGCTCCGTGATCCCGATCGCGGGCACGACCACCGGCGGCGAAAGCCGCCACAGCTGGGACGTGTAGAGAAACACACCGAACAGCGAGGCCAGGATCGACACGCCAATCAAGGTCAGCTTGTCGACAAACAGGTAGACGTCCTCCTGAATGCGCTGCTCTGGATAGTCGAGTTGCGCACGCCGCTCCAGGTGGAAGAAGCGGTTGGCGTTCATCCACCTGTCGAGCAGCGTCGTGGTCAACACGCGGCGCATGCGCATGCGCAGTGACAGGCGCGACCATGTGCCAATGGCAGCCAAGACCGTGGTCACGGCACCAAACATCAGGATCTTGGCGATGATGTCCGGGATGACTTCGGCATTCTTCGCGGCCAGCGCGTTGACCACGTCCGCGAAGGCCAACTGCATCTTCAAGAAGAAGGACATCGCCAGTCCGCTGTGAGCGAACTGATAGGYAATGAGCAGCAAGCCCATCAGCGGGTCGGCCTTGACGTATTGCACGACCAGCGAAGCGCCGTACCGAATGTCAGACCGCAACGACTTGCCACCGCTTTCCTGTGGCATTTCAGTCTTCACTGCATCGACTGCGGAAGGGTCTGTGATGGCGACGTCAGTCATGCTTTGCACCTTCTGCGATATGAGCCGTCATGCCGCGCTCGCTGCGGGGCGCCCGGCGTCCTCGATGAGCCTGCGCAGGCTATCCATCTGGAGGCGCAGCACACCGTCCGACTCCGACTGGGCTTGCTGCTTGGCGGCACTGATGCGCGCCTGCGTTTGCACCTGCATGAGCGTATGCACCGCGTGTTTGGCTTGCTGATCGCGCTCCAGCAGCGTTTCGGTGGGCAGTTGCGACGATTGAGGATCGCGATGGGCGCGGTTCAATTCACGAAGGCCGACCATCGACTGCATCAGGATGTCCCGGTCCTCGCTGGACAGGTAGGGAGCCAGCAGGAACTGGCTCAACTCCTTCATGAAGATCTGGAAGATCGGCACGAATTCAGGCGCGAGCCCGCGCGCCGGCCAAGCCAGGGATTCGACCAGTTCAGACACGGCGTAGCCCCAGGGATCGCCGGGATCCTCGGAGGCACGCAGCGCATCGGCACGCAGGCTGCGCCATTCCTTGGGCACCACTTGCACGCCGGACAGCTCGCGTTCCCACAAGTCGAGAATCCGCTCGGCGCATGCGCGAACGGCCGGTGACACGTGGGCCGACATGGCGAAATCGGGCGCCAAGACACTGCCGAGGAAGCTGTGCATGAAGCGCGGCACCACACCGCCCAGATCCGCGCCAACCGGAATGGCATCCAGCCACTCCATGGCGAATGCCAGGATGACCTCGCTACCCCGCATGGCAAGTCCGAAGGGCGCGTTCTCGTCCTCGCTGAACCCGGCGCCCGCATGGACCAGGCCTTCGCACAAGGCCCCCAGTTCGACCGGCAGGCCGGTGCGCTCGATGAACTCCTCCGGAACCTGCGTTTCAGCCAAGGTTCCCGACAGCGAGACCATCCCGCCATCCGTCCGCCATTTCAGATAGGCCAGCGGAAATACCTGTCCCTGGGCCCACCTGGCGCGAACCCGACCGACCATTTCCGCCTTGCGTGCCGGATCGCCGTGGAATGCGCAGTAATGCGTGGCGCCGCTCATGCCTGCCCGTCCTGATCGAGGAGCGCATCAAGCTCGCTGGCGAGGCGGGTGCGGCTGCGATCATGCAAAGTGGCCGTGGCCTCGCCACCTTTGGCCAGGACAAGATAGGGGATGCCTTGAACGTTGAACTTCTCAGCCAGCGCAGGGCATTCGTCGATGTTGACCTTGACGATCTTCAGGCTTCCGTCGTACATCGGCGCCAAGGCCTCAAGTGTCGGCAGGAGGGTCATGCACGGACCGCACCAGGGTGCCCAGAAATCGATCAGGACGGGAATGTCGCTGCGCGCCACTTCGGCCTCGAAGTCCGCGTCACTGACGGGAGTTATTTGTGCAGTCATTGATCGAGCTCTTGCTGTGATGGGTGTGCCGGCGCGACATGGGGCATCTGGAGGCACGCCCCTGCGATGTGATCGCCTCGCACTTGCCTCGCCAGGCCGCCCGGATTCAAGAATGCTTTTCCTGCGCTCATGAAAGCTCCTCGCATGTCGCTTGACTGGCCATACGCGATAGGCAGATCACCTGGCCGCGTCAGTCAATCAAGCCGTTGTTTTCCGTTACGAGCATAAGGACCCGACTCGTTCGACGATTGCCCGACAGGACGCGGCTTTTTGCCTGACAGTGCAAACTTCAGGAAGCGGGAACAGGGCTTTATGACGTTGGTGTGGAAAGCCGCAGCGTCGGGCAGGCTTTCAAGCGCGGTGGTCCCGTGCGCGCCGTTTCTTGTTGAACCCAACGATGCCATTTGGCGCCCGCCGGGCTGAATGGATGAGTGAGCAGGTGCACGGCCAGGACGTCCACAAGTGGGCAACGGCGATGATGTTGCCGGTCGCACGCAAGCCCCTCGCCGCACGCTTGGCCTGCCGCCTGCCGCCTGCCGCCTGCCGCCTGCCGCCGGGAATGGTGAGGCCCACGAGACGCCCGCCGCCGCGCTAAGCAGTAGGCGATACGACGTGGGCGTTCAGCCTGTGGCGGTTTGGCGGGCTTCGTGCTGCTGCTCAGGCCACAGCGCGATGCCGCCAGCCTGGCTCACCGTGCGCTCGAGGCCGAGGCCGAGGCGGAGGCAGCGCAGCGCCTGGGCGGCCTGCGCACTGCGGTTGCCGCTGCGGCAGAACAGCACCAGCGTGGTGTCGGACTCGGCAGCCGGCCAATCCGGGATCGCGTTGATGATCGAGGACAGCGACACCGCCTGGCGGCGCACCTGCTCGCCAAGTTGCGGCGCCATGCCCAGGCGATTCCATCCGGGCACCGCAGTCCATGGTCTGGTATTCGGTCGGCGCCAGGTCTCTTTCCAGGACGGCCTTGGCAGCTGCAAACGACTTGGCGTCCATGGTGCCGGTCAGGCACGAGGCCGAGAGGGGCTACCGTGCGATCTCGATCTTCAGCGTGCAGGCGTAGCGATCGGCATAGTCGTGGCCCGGCAGCAGCAATGTGTCGCGGCCGACGGCCGCCTCCAACTGCTTCAGCGACGGGCCGAATTTAGCGAACACCGGCGCGGTGGGCGCCAAACCGCGCCAGGGCGAGCCTCGTCGCGTGCGCGTGCTGTGCGAACTTCGAGATCGATGAACCTTGGCGCCGGTCGTAGTGCCGGCCGCCTACGTTGTCGCCAATGCGCCCGCGCCAGTTGTCGTGAGGTCAGCGACCGCTTGTCGGCGGTTAGCGTTAGTTCGAGCGAGGGCAATAAGCGGAAGCAAACGCTGCGGAACCGACCGTCAACCCTGGACTTGTACTTCGGCTTTGGGCACATAGCTGCCCGCCGTCACGCAGCCGCGAATGGGAGCAATCAGCCAGCCTGGAGCTGTCGGCTGGCAGCCGCTTCGCAGCGGGTGCTGCCAGTCGTGGCCTGGTCACGAAAGCACGGTCACAGCTCCATAGCAGTCATCCGAGCGCTGAAACATTTGCAAGGCGCTCCAAGCGCATGTCCAGTTCCGGCCGCGGTAGCCGACGGGCCGCCACGCTGACCTGCCTCGACGCGGTCGCGCCTAGTCCGGTTCGCGGAGCTGGCAGCTGCGCCACACGTCTGGGGACGCAGCGCCGAAGCCGCCGTGCCACTGCTGGTCGCGCTGGTACACATTGCTCGCCCACCATCCTGTTGCGTTTCTTGGGCTGTTCCTGTTCCTCGGTATCACGCGGCCCTATGAACGGCATCAGAGCCCGCTGATCATGCCTTTGTGGACATGGGCTCAATCGCGAGATATTTACGCTCAGCTCATCGATGTGTCCGGACGTTCAGCCACTCGCCACTGCCGCCACCGAAGGTGAATCAGCATGGCTAAGGCGATGGAGAGGAACATGCTGGCGAAAGCCAGCCAAGCGTAGGGGCGCAGCGTGGGGATGCCGATGAGGACGAGGCCGTCGTTGGAGCCGGGAATCAATAGGCTGCCCCAGCCCATCAGCACGCCGCCTGTGAGGCAGCGCAGTACTTGAACGATCAGAGGCCGGGCCGAGCGCCAGCGACCGGCGGTGAGGCCGCCGAGCAGGGCGCCTGCATACAGCGCTAGGAACAGCAGCAGCGGCAACAGGCCTGGACCCTTTCGCGAGGCACCACTCATGCGCGCCAGGTCTGCCAGCACGTCGGTATAGGCCCAGCTGCCGGCCAGCAGCAGCGTGACGACAAAGCTCGCGCCAATGACGATGGTGGCGGCGTGCGGGGACCATACCTTTTCGCCCAGCACCCGCAGGCGGCCCGGCTCCTTCAGTACGGCGAGGCCCGGCCACAGGCGCCAGCATACGTAACCAATGAACAGCGGAGCCAGCAAAGACGCAGGGCCTTCTATCGCTGAGGCGTGGGCCAGCGTCTGCGCGGCGGGGCGTGCGAAGAGGGGCTGCACGCTCAGGCAGCCGGCATAGAAGCCCAGCGGCGTGGCGGCGTAAGCCCAGTCTCCCGAACCCAGGCGGGCGATGGCGCCGAATACGCAGGCCTGGTTGACCCAGGCGCCTAGCCCGAGGAGCGCGCCGCCTGCGACCGTCCAGGCGTTGGACGCGAAACCGGGAGGCATGCTGCCAGCCAGGTGCATGAGCTGGCCGATCGCCAGGCCGCCTGCGACCCAGAGCGACGCCTCCAGCATGGCGGTCAGGCGATGGGCACGGCGGGCGGTGATGACCTCGTCCACTGCCGCCACCATGCAGGTACCGCCGCGCTGGATGGCGAAGCCCATGGCGCCGACACAGAGCAAGGCCGTAAACCAGATGGCAGTCATCCTCTTTCCCGGTTTACACGTGCTCGACCACGCCCTCGATGGGGTCGGTGGGCTCGCGCCAGGGCGAGCGCTCGATCATGCGCAGCGTGTCGGCATAGCCGGCCTCGCGGCGCGCCTTGACGCCGGCCGGCGTGAAATCGATGTCCTTGGTGTGATCCTCGCCCTCCAGGCGGGGCGCCAGCAGGTGGGCCACGTGCATGGTGGTGCCGCAGCCCCAGGACGACAGCTCCTTGACGGTCGGGTCGGCCCGCTTGGACGCCGGCAATTGCTGCGTGAGTTGCCGGATGACGTGGCGCAGGCGGTGGATCTGCTTCTGCCGCGCGATGTGGCTGTCGGCGCGGCTGGCGAACTGGATGTCCTTTTGCCGGCCCATGACCTGCCAGATGGACTCGGGCTCGGGTGCCGTCTGGTGCCACACGTTGACGGCGAAGATCAGCGAGTCGCGACGGCGGCGGTCGTCCAGCACTGCCTCGATGGGTGTGTTGGAGTACAGGCCGCCATCCCAGTAGGGCTCGCCGTCGATGCGCACGGCCGGGAAAGCCGGCGGCAGCGCGCCGGAGGCCATTACGTGCTCGACGCACAGGGCCTCGTGCTCGCTGTCGAAATAGCGCATCGCGCCGGTGCAGGCGTTGACGGCGCCCACTGTCAGCCGTGTGGGGCCGTTCTGCACACCGGCGAAGTCGACCAGCTCGGCCAGCGTCTCGCGCAGCGGCTCGGTGCTGTAGTACGCGGCCGACTCCACGCCCACGTTGGCCCGCACACCGCGCAGCGCGGCCCTGCTGGGCTCGAAGAAGGCTGGGATGCCGCGCATCACCGTGGTCATGTTGGCGACCCAGTTGCCCATGCCCAGCCAGTCCAGCGGGCCGGCGGTGGTGACCGGYTGCTCGACGTGCTGCCAGAAGGCGTTGAGCCGCTCCATGCGGCGCTCGGGCGGATTGCCCGCGATGAG
>NZ_JBFULE010000178.1:0-8293 GCF_056400485.1 Roseateles sp. P5_B10 | reverse complement strand
GACCTGCGATACGGCCACATCGTCCAGATAGGACAGGCCGACCAACCGGAAGCCGGCGGATCGCACCGCCTGGAAAAGGCCCTTCGGCCCGCTGGCGGGATGACCGTTGGTACCCGGCAACCAGACAAGCAGGGGCTCGGTCACCGCCGGGTCGTAGACCACCCAATGCGGCGGCTCATCGGCCTTGAGCCGCGCATCGGTGGCCTGCGGCGCGACCCGCAGCGAACGTTCCTCGGCCTGTGCCGAGAGCGCCAGCAGCAACGCCGCCCCCAGCAACAGACGACGCATCGCTGCTTACTTCTTGCGCACCGGCGGCACGTCCGTGCAGGAGCCGTGCGCCACTTCCGCAGCCATGCCCAGGCTCTCGCCCAGCGTCGGGTGCGGGTGGATGGTCTTGCCGATGTCCACCGCGTCCGCGCCCATCTCGATGGCCAGCGCGATCTCGCCGATCATGTCGCCGGCATGCGTGCCGACGATGCCGCCGCCGATGATGCGGTGGCTTTCCTCGTCGAAGAGCAGCTTGGTGAAGCCTTCGTCGCGGCCATTGGCGATGGCGCGGCCCGAGGCCGTCCACGGGAACAGCCCCTTGGTGACCTTGATGCCCTTGGCTTTCGCCTCGTCCTCGGTGATGCCCACCCAGGCCACCTCGGGGTCGGTGTAGGCCACGCTCGGGATCACGCGGGCGTCGAACTGGCTCTTCTTGAGCTTCTCGTCACCCAGCAGTTCGCCAGCGATGACTTCCGCCGCCACGTGGCCTTCGTGCACCGCCTTGTGGGCCAGCATGGGCTGGCCGACGATGTCGCCGATGGCGAAGACGCTCGGGACGTTGGTGCGCATCTGCACGTCGACCGGGATGAAACCGCGGTCACCGACGATGACGCCCGCGTTCTCGGCGCCGATCTTCTTGCCGTTGGGCGTGCGGCCCACGGCCTGCAATACCAGGTCGTAGCGCTGCGGCTCCTTCGGCGCGCCCTCGCCTTCGAAGGTGACCCAGATGCCATCGGGCTTGGCCTCGGCACCGACCGTCTTCGTGTTCAACATGATGTTGTCGAAGCGGTGCGCGTTGAACTTCTGCCAGACCTTGACGAGGTCGCGGTCGGCGCCGGTCATCAGCGTGGGCAGCATTTCGACGACGTCCAGGCGCGAGCCCAGCGTGGAGTACACCGTGCCCATTTCCAGGCCGATGATGCCGCCGCCGACGATGAGCATCTTCTCGGCCTCGACCTGCATCTCCAGCGCGCCGGTCGAGTCGACGATGCGCGGGTCGTCAGGCAGGAAAGGCAGGCGCACAGCCTGCGAACCGGCCGCGATGATGAGGCGCTTGAAGGCCACGGTCTGGGCCGCGCCGGTCTTGGCCTGGCCCACGGCGCCTTCGGTCGCTTCGACCTTGAGATGTTGCGCGTCGATCAGCGAGCCGACGCCGCGCAGCACGGTTACCTTGCGCATCTTGGCCATCGCCGCGAGACCGCCGGTCAGCTTGCCTGTCACCTTGTTCTTGTGGGCGCGGAGCTTGTCGATGTCGACTTCCGGCTCACCGAAGGCCACGCCAAGGTCGGCCATGTGGCTGACCTCGTCCATGACCGCCGCGACGTGCAGCAGCGCCTTGGACGGGATGCAGCCGACGTTCAGGCAGACGCCGCCGAGCGTTGCGTAACGTTCGACGAGAGCAACCTTCAAGCCGAGGTCGGCGGCGCGGAAAGCGGCCGAGTAACCACCAGGGCCGCCGCCGAGGACGACGAGGTCGAAGGCCTGGTCGGCGCTGCCCGAGTAGGTCGCAGCAGTCGGCGCGGGTGCGGCGGCCACGGGTGCCGGTGCAGGCGCTGCAGCGGCCGCAACCGGCGCGGGCGCAGCGGCTTCAGCCGAGTCCAGCGTCAGCACGACCGAACCCTTCTTGACCTTGTCGCCGATCTTGACGCGCAGCTCCCTCACCACGCCAGCGGCGGATGACGGGATCTCCATCGACGCCTTGTCGCTCTCGACGGTGATGAGGCTTTGCTCGACCTTGACGGTGTCGCCGGCCTTGACCAGCACCTCGATGACGCCGACTTCGTCGAAGTCGCCAATGTCCGGAACTTGAACTTCCACGATTGCCATGTGTTCAGCTCCCGACTTAGAGCGCGATCCGACGGAAGTCGGAGAGCAGCGAAGCAAAGTAGACGTTGAAGCGAGCAGCCGCGGCGCCGTCGATGACGCGGTGGTCCCAGCTCAGCGACAGCGGCAGGATCAGGCGCGGCTGGAAGGCCTTGCCGTCCCACACGGGTTCGATCGAGCTCTTGCAGACGCCCATGATGGACACCTCGGGCGCGTTGATGATGGGCGTGAAGTACTTGCCGCCGATGCCGCCGAGCGACGAAATCGAGAAGCAGCCGCCGCTCATGTCGGCCGGGCCCAGCTTGCCGTCGCGGGCCTTCTTGGCCAGATCGCCCATTTCCTGCGTGATCTGGAAGATGCCCTTCTTGTCGGCGTCCTTGATGACGGGCACGACCAGGCCGTTGGGCGTGTCCGCCGCGAAGCCGATGTGGAAGTAGTTCTTCAGGACGAGCGTGTCGCCATCCAGCGAGCTGTTGAACTCGGGGAACTTCTTCAGCGCCGCCACGGCCGCCTTGATCATGAAGGCGAGCATCGTGACCTTGATGCCGGCCTTCTCGTTTTCCTTGTTCAGCTGGACGCGGAAGGCTTCGAGGTCGGTGATGTCCGCGTCGTCATGGTTGGTGACGTGGGGGATGACCACCCAGTTGCGGTGCAGGTTGGCGCCCGAGATCTTCTTGATGCGGGACAGTTCCTTGCGCTCGACGGGGCCGAACTTCTCGAAGTCCACCTTGGGCCAGGCGAGCACGTTCAGGCCGGAACCGCTGCCACCACCGCTTGCGGGCGCGGCGGCTTTCTGCGCGGCAGTCTGGAGCTGACCGGACATGACGGCCTTGACGAAGCCCTGCACGTCGCTCTCGACGATGCGGCCCTTGGCGCCCGTGCCCTTCACTTCGGCCAGCGGCACGCCCAGCTCGCGGGCGAGCTTGCGGATGCTGGGCGAGGCGTGGGGCAGCTTGCCAGTCGGAGCAACCGGCTCGTGCGGCGGCAACGCCGCCGTCGGCACGGTCTTGGTCTCCGCCGGTGGAGCAGCCGGGGCTGCTGCAGCAGGCGCCGACGCGGCTACGGGCGCTGCGGCAGGCGCAGGCGCACCACCGGTGGCGGCCACGCGCGCCAGCGGCGAGCCCTTCTTGACCTTGTCGCCGACCTTGACGAGCAGTTCCTCGACCACACCGGCATGCGACGACGGAATCTCCATCGACGCCTTGTCGCTCTCGACGGTGACGAGGCTCTGCTCGACCTTGACGGTGTCGCCGACCTTCACCAGCAGCTCGATGACGGCCACCTCGTCGAAGTCGCCGATGTCCGGCACTTCGATGGTGACCGGGCCGCTGCTTTGCGCAGGGGCCGCCGGTGCCGGCGCGGGTGCTGCGGCAGGCTCGGCCGCCGGGGCGGGGGCTGTAGCGGCAGGCGCCGGCGCAGTGGCCGCAGGCGCGGCAGCACCCTCGGCTTCAACCACCACCAGCACGCTGCCTTCCTTGACCTTGTCGCCCACGGCGACCTTGATCTCCTTGACCACGCCGGCCTGCGACGACGGGATCTCCATCGACGCCTTGTCGCTTTCGACGGTGATCAGGCTCTGCTCGACCTTGACGGTGTCGCCGACCTTGACGAGCACCTCGATGACGCCGACTTCATCGAAATCGCCGATGTCGGGAACCTTGACTTCAACCAATGCCATAACCCATATCTCCAATGTTTGCGGATGTAGTGCCTTCCCAAGCGGCACCCGTGGAACTGGCTTTGCCAGGCCACTGGGTGCTCCCCCTCGAGGGGGAGGCGCGTCAGCGCCTCGGGGGTGGGCTATGCATACAGCGGGTTGATCTTGTTGGCGTCGATGCCGTACTTGGCAATCGCCTCGGCCACTCGCTCGACCGGGATCGCGCCGTCATCGGCCAGTGCCTTCAGCGCAGCGACGACGATGTAGTGGCGGTTGACCTCGAAGTGCGCGCGCAGCTTGGAGCGGAAGTCGCTGCGGCCAAAGCCGTCCGTGCCCAGCACCTTGTAGGAGCGGCCCTTGGGGATGAAGGCGCGGATCTGCTCGGCGTAGTTCTTCATGTAGTCGGTCGACGCGATGACCGGGCCCTTGGTGTGGCCCAGCTGCTGGGTCACGAAGGGCACGCAGGCCAGCTCGGTGGGGTGCAGCAGGTTCCAGCGCTCGGCGTTCTGGCCGTCGCGGGCCAGCTCGTTGAAGCTCGGGCAGCTCCACACATTGGCGCCCACGCCCCACTCCTCTTCSAGCAGCATCTTGGCGACCTGGCTTTCGCGCAGGATGGTGCCCGAACCCAGCAGGTTGACGCTGACCGGCTTGCTGGCGTCGGCTTCTTCCAGCAGATACATGCCCTTGAGGATCTGCTCCTCGGTGCCGGCCTTGAGCCCTGGCATCGGGTAGTTCTCGTTCAGCAGGGTGATGTAGTAATAGACGTTTTCCTGGTCTTCCACCATGCGCTTCAAGCCGCGCTGCATGATGACGGCGACTTCGTGGGCGAAGGTCGGGTCGTAGCTCACGCAGTTCGGGATGGTGCCGGCGAGGATGTGGCTGTGGCCGTCCTCGTGCTGCAGTCCTTCGCCGTTCAGCGTCGTGCGGCCTGACGTGCCGCCCAGCAGGAAGCCACGGGCCTGCATGTCGCCGGCAGCCCAGGCCAGGTCACCGATGCGCTGGAAGCCGAACATCGAGTAGTAGACGTAGAACGGGATCATCACGCGGTTGTTCGTCGAGTACGACGTTGCCGCGGCAATCCACGAAGCCATGCCGCCGGCCTCGTTGATGCCTTCCTGCAGCACCTGGCCGGCCTTGTCCTCGCGGTAGTACATGACCTGGTCGCGGTCGACCGGCGTGTACTGCTGGCCCGCGGGGTTGTAGATGCCGATCTGGCGGAACAGGCCTTCCATGCCGAAGGTGCGCGCCTCGTCAACGAGGATGGGCACCGTGCGCGGGCCCAGTTCCTTGTCACGCAGCAGCGTCGTCAGGAAGCGCACATAGGCCTGGGTCGTCGAGATCTCGCGGCCTTCGGCCGTCGGGTCCAGCACGGCCTGGAAGGTGGCCAGGTCGGGCACGTTCAGTTTTTCGTCGGTTTTGGCGCGGCGCTTGGGCAGGTAGCCGCCCAGCGCGTTGCGGCGCTCGTGCAGGTACTTCAGTTCCTGCGAGCCTTCGGCCGGTTGGTAGAACGGGATCTTGGGCAGGTCTTCGTCCGACACCGGGATGTTGAAGCGGTCGCGCATCGCGCGGATGTCGTCGTCCTGCAGCTTCTTGGTCTGGTGGGCGGTGTTCTTGCCTTCACCGATCTTGCCCATGCCGAAGCCCTTGACGGTCTTCACGAGCAGCACGGTGGGCTGGCCGACGGTGTTGACGGCCTTGTGATAGGCCGCGTAGACCTTCTGCGGGTCGTGGCCGCCGCGCTGCAGGCGCCAGATGTCCTCGTCGCTCATCTTGGAGACGAGTTCCAGCAGCTTGGGGTGCTTGCCGAAGAAGTTCTTGCGCACGAAGGCGCCGTCATTGGCCTTCATGGCCTGGTAGTCACCGTCGACGGTGTCCATCATGACCTTGCGCAGCAGTTCGTCCTTGTCGCGCGCCAGCAGCGGGTCCCAGTAGCCGCCCCAGATCAGCTTGATGACGTTCCAGCCCGCGCCGCGGAACTCGCCTTCGAGCTCCTGGATGATCTTGCCGTTGCCGCGCACCGGGCCGTCCAGGCGCTGCAGGTTGCAGTTGACGACGAAGATCAGGTTGTCGAGCTTCTCGCGCGCGGCCAGGCCGATGGCGCCCAGCGATTCCGGCTCGTCCATCTCGCCGTCGCCCAGGAACACCCAGACCTTGCGCTTGCTCGTGTCGGCAATGCCGCGGGCGTGCAGGTACTTCAGGAAGCGCGCCTGGTAGATGGCCATCAAGGGGCCCAGGCCCATCGAGACGGTCGGGAACTGCCAGAAGTTCGGCATCAACTTCGGATGCGGGTAGCTGGACAGACCCTTGCCGTCGACTTCCTGGCGGAAGTTGATCAGCTGTTCTTCGGTGATGCGGCCTTCCATGAAGGCGCGCGCGTAGATGCCGGGGGCGCTGTGGCCCTGGATGTAGAGCAGGTCGCCGCCGTGCACGCCGTCGTCGGCATGCCAGAAATGGTTGAAGCCGCAGCCCAGCATGGTGGCCAGCGATGCGAAGGAGCTGATGTGGCCGCCCAGGTCGCCACCGTCCTCGGGGTTGTGCTTGTTGGCCCGCACCACCATCGCCATGGCGTTCCAGCGCATGTAGGCGCGCAGGCGTTCCTCGATCTCGATATTGCCCGGGAAGCGCTCTTCCTGGTCGGGCGGGATGGTGT
Organism: Roseateles sp. P5_B10; assembly: GCF_056400485.1. NCBI lineage: Bacteria > Pseudomonadati > Pseudomonadota > Betaproteobacteria > Burkholderiales > Sphaerotilaceae > Roseateles > Roseateles sp. P5_B10. The sequence continues at coordinate 1,895 of NZ_JBFULE010000178.1, read as the reverse complement.
TGACGTAGGCCGTGTTGGCCGAGAACGGCACTTCGATGCCGGCCTGGCGGGCGTGGTCGATCAGGGTCTCGAGCAGGAAGTGGGCGCGGTCGCCACCTTCTTCGCCGATGACGGCCGAAAGGGCATCCAGCCACTCACGGGTTTCCTGTGGGTCTTGGTCGTTCGCGGCGGCGCCGAGAAAGTCTTGCGGCTGGGCTGACATGGCCGTGTCTCCTAATAAATCCGCCTCTGCGGGCGAAAGTGGCAGTTCTAACAGGTGCGAGGTGCGGACCCAGGCCCGCGAGCGGGGCGGAGTGTCTCACAGGCTCGAGCACTTTCCCAAATGGTGCGAGGTGATTTCTTATTATGAAATCAACGAGGCCGGCATCGGCCCGGATAATTGCGCATGCCCCCTGTCTCTGCCTCGCCCAACCGCAGCCAACGCTGGCTCGCCACGATGCGCCGCCTGGTCGCCACCTGGTGGTTCAAGCAGTCGCCGTCACGCCAGGACCGCCTGGCCACGCTGGGCCCGCTGATCTCCGTGCTGCTCTTCCTGGCGGCCATCATTTCGGCCTTCTGGTACCTGCGCAACGAAGAAATCGAACGCGAGACCGAGTCGGTCAAGCGCGACACAGAGATCGCCCAGCAGCAGATCCGCCTGCGCCTGATCGAGAACCAGGAGCAGCTCGTGCGCATCGCGCGCGAGGTCGTCACACGGCAGATCGACGCGCACGAGTTCTCGGCCCAGGCCCAGGCTTTTGCGCGCGAGCGGCCCGAGCTGACGCACGTGACCTGGCTGAGCGCCAAGCGCGAGCGCCGCAGCAGCGTCGGCGCGGCGGGCTTTCAGGCCGACGGGCTGATGTCGGCGGACGGCGGCGACCCGTCCATGCCCATGGCCAACCAGTCCAACGCCGCGGCCATCGCTTTCGAAGCAGCCAAGGACCGCCGCCAGCCGGTCTATTCGCCGCCCTTCGCCGATGCCAACGGCGTCACCGTCTTTCAGCTGCACATCCCGCTGATCGACCGCGGCGGCTTCGCCGGCGTGCTGATCGCCGAGTACACCGTCGAATCGCTGCTGCGCTATTACGTGCCCAGCGAAGTCGCCACCCGCCACAGCATCGCCGTGCTGGATTCGCGCGACCAGGTCGTCAGCAGTACCGTCACGCCCATGCCGGGCCAGGTGCTGCGCCGCGCCTCGCTGCTGCACGACGTGCCGCTGGCGCCGGCACTCAATGGCCTGGTGCTGCGCGGCCAGGGCTGGCGCACTTCCATCGGCCTCATCAACAACGCACTGTTCTGGCTGGTGCTGGCGCTGGCGGGCATGACGGTGTGGATGCTGCTGGGCACCTGGCGCCACATGCGCCGGCGCACGCAGATCCAGAACGCGCTGACGCTGGAAACCAACTTCCGCCGCGCCATGGAGAACTCCATGCTGACCGGCATGCGCGCCATGGACATGGACACGCGCATCACCTACGTGAACCCGGCCTTCTGCGCGATGACAGGCTTCTCGGAGGCCGACCTCGTCGGCCGCACACCACCCTACCCGTTCTGGCCCGTGGACCGCCGCGAGGAGAACGCCCGCCTGCTGCAGCAAGAGCTGCAGGGCCGCAGCCCGTCGGGTGGGGTGGAGGTCAAGATCCAGCGCAAGGACGGCAGCCAGTTCGATGCCCGCGTCTATGTGTCGCCGCTGGTCGACACCAAGGGCAAGCAGACCGGCTGGATGACCTCGATGACCAACATCACCGAGGCCAAGCGCGTGCGCGACCAGCTCTCGGCCTCGCACGAACGCTTCACCACCGTGCTGGAAGGGCTGGACGCCGCCGTGTCCGTGCTGTCTGTGCAGCCGCCCGAGCTGCTGTTCGCCAACCGCAGCTACCGACTGTGGTTCGGCGCAGACCCGGCCGGGCACGCAC
>NZ_JBFULE010000177.1:0-8309 GCF_056400485.1 Roseateles sp. P5_B10 | reverse complement strand
CGGTTGGAGTTTCAGCTAGGAAGGTTTATGCAAACGCTGGAACCTACACCGTCCAGTTGACGGTTACCGACTCCGTGGGTGCGACATCTACTGCTACGCAGCAAGTTGTGGTTTCACAGGGGGCTTACCCGCCGCCAAGCGCGAATTTTGAAATACAGCCAGGTGTTGGAACTGCAGGGGCGGTTGCGCAGTTTTCCGCTGCGTTGAGCAGCGCCCCTGGTGGTTCCATTGCTTCTTATGTTTGGGATTTCGGCGATGGCACGACCGGAGTCGGAGTCGGCGTCGCCAAGACATACCAGTACATCGGCACGTATAAAGTCGCCTTGACGGTGGTGGATAATCATGGATTGAGTTCTGTGAAGACCGCTTTGTTTTCGGTTGGAGCGCCTCCAGGTATTGCCACGAATGTGGCGTTGGCTGCCAATGGCGGTATTGCATCTGCCTCCAGCGTGTATGACGGCCATTACCCGGTTAAATCAATCAATGACGGTGATAGAAAGGGTTTGAATTGGGGCGCCGGAGGGGGGTGGAACGATGCCACGTCGCGTGTCTATCCCGACTGGGTGCAGGTCGACTTCAACGGCATGCAGACGATCAGCGAAATTGACGTATTCACACTGCAGGATGATAAGGAATCGCCGTCGGCGCCTACGCTGGCGATGACCTTCGCAAAATATGGAATCACTCAGTACGACGTCCAGTATTGGGATGGCGGAGGATGGGTGACTGTAGAAGGCGGCAATGTCACCGGAAATGACAAGGTGTGGCGGCAATTTGTATTTGCACCGGTTAGTACGACCAGTATTCGAGTCCTGATAGCAGGTGCGATGAACAACTTCTCGCGCATYGTCGARGTGGAGGCSTGGACGCCGGGMRGCATGGCCAACCAGGCGCCGGTGGCCAACATCAGCGGCCCGACSAGYGGGCAGGTGGGCGCGAACCTGAGCTTCTCCGGYGCSGGSAGCACSGATGCGGAAGGCCCSATCGCCARCTACGCGTGGACGTTCGGGGACGGCACGAGCGCCAGCGGGGTGTCGGYCACGAAGAGCTACAGCGCGGCAGGCAGCTACACGGTGACGYTGACGGTGACCGACGCTGGAGGCCTGACCAACAGCAAGACGCAGGCGGTGGTGATCACGGCGCCGGCCAACCAGGCGCCGGTGGCCAACATCAGCGGYCCGACGAGTGGGCAGGTGGGCGCGARCCTGAGCTTCTCCGGYGCSGGSAGCACSGATGCGGAAGGCCCSATCGCCARCTACGCGTGGACGTTCGGSGACGGCACGAGYGCCAGCGGGGTGTCGGYCACGAAGAGCTACAGCGCGGCRGGCAGCTACACGGTGACGTTGACGGTGACCGACGCTGGAGGCCTGACCAACAGCAAGACGCAGGYGGTGGTGATCACGGCGGCAACRGGRGGACAGGCGGTCAATGTTGCTGCAGCCGCCAACGGCRGCGTCGCCACAGCGTCCAGCACTTTTGACTCCAGATTTCCCGCCAGCGCGGTCATCGACGGCGATCGGCTGGGGCTGAACTGGGGAGCGGGCGGYGCGTGGGCGGATGGCACTTCGGGCGTCTACCCGGACTGGGTGCAGATCGACTTCAACGGCATGCAGACGATCAGCGAAATCGATGTGTTCACGCTGCAGGACAACGCCTACTCGCCCTCAGTGCCGACGCTGGCGATGACGTTCAGCAACTTCGGTATCCTGCACTTCGAAGTCCAGTACTGGAACGGTRCCGGGTGGGTGGATGTGCCGGGCGGCAGCGTCATCAACAACAACAAGGTGTGGCGGCAGTTCGYCTTCGCGCCCATCACCACACAGCGCATCCGCGTGCTGGTGAACAGCTCGGCCTACTATCTCTCGCGCATTGYCGARGTGGAGGCSTGGACCGCATCTCAATAGTCAGGATGGCCGGGCCGTTGCAGGTGATGGGATGGATGCCCCGACCCGAAGAGGGCACCCAACCGTCAAAGTGGATAGGTCAGCAACCGCTTGATCGGCAGGAGGGCTTGYAGCCCGTCGTTCAGGCGAGCCGGTAGTCTGGCGCGTGCCGGCGCAGCCACTGCTCCAGCATCATCAGGATCCAGACCATCTCGCCGTAGTAGCCGGCATGCTCCTTGAGCCGCTGGGTCAGCAGGCTTTCGACGAACTCGGTGCGCACGATGCCGCGTGCCGCCACGCCGCGCAGTGATTCCGCGGCCAGTGCGTTCAGCGCCGCGTCCTTGACGGCCCAGGGGCCGAAGGGCAGGCCGAAGCCATGCTTCTTCTTGGTCAGGATCTCGTCGGGCAGGAAGCCGCGCAGCGCCTCCTTGAAGAACCAGCGCAGCTTCAGGCCCTTGAGCTTGTAGCTGGTCGGCAGCTTCAGCGAGAAATCCAGCAGCCGCGTGTCCAGCAGCGGGAAGCCGACGTCCACACCAGCCAGGGCTGTCGTGCCGACGACCTTGGGCAGGTCGTTCTCGGCCAGCGTGTAGCGCCAGTCGAAGGCCAGCATCTGGTTGACGAGGCTGGCCTCGTGCGGGCCGGCGGCCCAGGTGGCGCGCTGGTGGTCGCGCGGTGCGCCGGTGTCCACGGCGGCCAGGAAGGCTGGCGTCAGCACCTCGCTCATGCCCAGTCGGTCCAGCAGGTTGTAGCTCTGCATGCGGTCGGGCATGGGCACGCGGGCCTGGCGGATGTAGCTGGTGCCCTTCTTGAGCAGCGGGATGTTGCCGGTGACCGGGTTGACGAACAGCGGGTTCAGCACGCCGGTGCGCAGCGGCGACGGAATCTGGCTGTAGACATGGAAGACGCGCTCCTTGGCATAGCGGGTGTTGCCGCCAAAGAGCTCGTCGCCGCCGTCGCCGGCCAGCATGCGGTGGTAGCCATCGTCATGCGCCTTGCGCGCGCAGTAGAAGGCGGGCACTGCGGAGGAATTGCCGAACGGCTGGTCGTAATGGGCGGCGACGTCGGGGATGGCCGCCACCAGATCGGCCGGTGTCACGTAGTACTCGTGATGGTCGGCGCCAAAAGCCTTGGCGGCGATGCGCGCGTATTCCATCTCGTCATAGCCCTCGGCCTCGAAGCCGATGGAATAGCTGGCCGGCGCCTGGCCCGTGGCCTCGCGCAGCAGGCCGGCGACTGTGGAGCTGTCGGTGCCGCCGCTCAGGAAGCAGGCGGTCTTGCCGTCGGCGCTCAGCCTGTCCTTGACCGCCGCGCGCAGGATGCCGTGGAACTCCTCCTTCAGCGCGTCGAAGCTGGGCCGGGCCTGCTCGTCGAAGCGCGCGACCCAGTAGGGTGCGACGGTCAGCTGGCCGTTCTCGAACAGCGCGTAGTGGGCCGGCGGCAGGCGGTGGATGCCGGCGTAGATGGTGCGCGGGGACGGGATGCAGTGATGGAAGAGGTAGTTGAAGAGGGCCTGGGTATCCAGCTCGCGGATGCCGAGCTGGCGGGCCAGTTCGTCGGCCCGCGTCGCGAAGTGCAGGCGGCCGTCCCGCACGGCGTAGCACAGGCTGTGCACGGCGAAGCGATCGATGGCGAGGTAGCTGCCCCCACCGGGGAGGTCGAGCGCGACGGCGAATTCGCCGCCCACGTCGGTCGCGCAGGCGGCGCCGCGCGCGGCATAGGCTTGGCGCCAAGCGGCCAACGCATCTCCGGCGCGCGCGCTGAAGCGGGGGGAGCCGGAGGCGAACGGCGTGTCGGGCGGCAGGGCTTGGGCTTGCATGCGGATCTTGGGGTCAGGACGCGGGATTGTCGTTGGGATGGGCAGTGCTTCGCAGTGCGTGCAGGCGCCGCCAGGCATTGCCGACGGTCTGGCGCACCAGGCCGACCAGGCCGCGCAGCGTCAAGGGGTCGTAGGCGACCAGCCCGAGGCGTTCGCGGCGCTGGCTCATCCATTCGGCCTTGTACGGGGCGTCGCCGATCAGATAGTCCACCTCCTGGACGCGCTCCAGGTCGAGCGCCTGCTCCATCAGCAGGGCGGTCAGCAGCGTGCCCGGAGCCAGCGCCTTGTAAGCCTGGTCGTAGGCCAACTTGTAGATGTTGGCACGGCCGTTGGCGATGATCCAGATCTGGGCCGCCACCGGTTTGTCGTGAAGCCAGGCCAGGCCCAGGCGCAGCCAGCCGCGGCGCGCGCACAGGCGGATCAGGCCTGGCATGAAGTCGGGGTAGGGCTCGGGCACCTTCCAGCTGTGGGCGTAGACATCGCGATAGGCGGCCAGTGCGCCTTCGAGCGCGTCGCCGTCGCGCACGACCTCCAGCCGACCGCCTTCACTCGCGAACTTCTTGCCCATGCGCTTGATCGTGCTGCGCAACTGGCCGCTGCGACCCTTTAGATAGTCGGCCCAGTTCTGGCGCACCGGCTCATACCAGTTGCCAAACGAGAAGTAGGCATGCGTGCTGAGGCCGGCAAGAGTCAAAGCCCTCTTGAGCAGCGCGAACTCTCGCGAATCCGGGTCCATCGGCGAGAAACGATAGGCGGCCGCGCCGCCGCCCGTCCGTCGCAAGGCGCGTGTCAGCGGCAGCAGATCCTCGGCCTCGACGTCGTCTTCCATCGCCAGCGCGTAGATGGCTGTGTAGAAGTTGGACAGCGCGCTGATTTCACGGCCCAGTGCCCCGCTCTGCGCGACGGTGGGCAGCACGGCCAGCACGCGCCCCTGGCGGCGCAGCACGTGGATGCGCACCTGGGCCTGCGGTTCGCTTGCATAGACGGTGTCGATCAGGTTGGCGTACCAGTCTGCACCCAGCTCGACATGGCGCTGCTCGGCCTTGTGCATCAGGGCAAGTGCATCCGCCGGCAGCTCGCGCACGTGGATGTAGGTGTCGACGCTGGCGCCGCTGCGGCTCACCATGATGTCGGTGTCCACCGGTTGGCTGGCACGACCGTGCCAGCCGCGGCTGCCGCGCCTGAGCAGGCCATAGAGGGCCGGCAGGCCGCGGTGGCGATAGACGCTCACATGGTTGATCCAGCGCTGCGACGTGGACCATGCCAGCAGGTCGGATTCGGCGTTCGTGTAGAACTCGACGCCGCCGCCTGGTGCACGCGTGAACAAGTCCTCCAGCGTGCGCAGCAGCAGGATGCGGCCGGGCGCAAAGCGCTCGAACTGCTCGTGGAAGGCCGTCTTCAGCATGACGGCCATGCCACCGCTCAGCAGCAGCATGCGCGAGGCCAGCAGTTCTTCGCCCAACCAGAGTTCGTAGACCAGCGACTCGCCGCGGGCGGCGAACTCGCGCATGACTTCGGCGTAGAAGGGCCCCTGCGGGTTGTCGCTGCTGACGGCCGTGCCTTCGCGGCCTTTCCAGCCGCTGGACTCCAGCCCCGCGTAGCGTTGCACCGCAGCCTCGATCGACTCGGGTGCGCTGGTGACGGTCAACCGTTCTCCACCTGGCTCGGATTGCAGCCGGCGCAGGTAGCGGCGCATGTTCTGGATGAGCTTGCGCGGTCGTTGAGCCCAGTAGTCATCGAAGCTGCCCTTCAGGCTGACGCTCATCGTCAGCGCATGCGGCTGGCTCTGCACGGGAAGCCTGGGCAGCTCGCGCAGGTCGCCGAAGTGCGGGTCGTTGCACAACAGGTCCAKCTCGCTCGCATAGCCGGGCAGCGCAACGAGCAGGCCGCGCAGCTCCAACCCGGCCGGGATCAGGCTGGGGCCGATCTGCGTCTGCGAGGGCAGGAAGCTGGACCAGACACCCAGGCCGCGCGTCTGGGGGTTGATGAGCAGCATGGCGACGGCCTCGCCTTCGCGGCTGGCGATGGCGAGCAGCACGCCTTGCGCCGCGAAATGGCGCAGCAGGGCATCGACGAACAAGCCATCGAGCATGCCGTGGCCGCCCATGAGCTGCCCGTTGAGGCGATCCCAGGCCTCCCGGTGGGGGCCGAGGCCTTGCACCGGGGTCAGCGTGTGGAGTTGCCAGTCCAGGCCGGGGTTCATGGGGTGTCGAGATCCAGGAAATGTGCGCCCGTCCTGGCGCAGAGACGGGCATGGTGGCGGATGCGGCCCAGCTCCGCCAGCACACGCAGGCTGGCCAGCAGGCTGCCGAGGAAGGCCTTCAGGTCGTGGTTGGCAAGCAGCTCAGCCAGCGGCTGCACGACGCCAGCGGCCAGCAGCCGCAGCAACTGGCCGGGCAGGCTGCCGCCGGGGCGCTTGAAGTCCAGCAACAGCTCCGAGCGCTTGCGCTCACCGCGGCTGGTGACCTGGCTGCCCCAGCTCTGCGGCGCACGGGCAGCCTTGGCGCGCAGATGCACGATGCGTGCGGCCGGCAGCAGCGCCGTGCGCAGGCCGTGATGGGCGAAGCGCTCGATGAGGTCGTCGTCCTCGCCGTACATGAAGAACAGYGGGTCGAAACCGCCGACACGGCTGAACACCCCGGCGCGCAGCATCCAGGCCGCCGCATTGATGCCGCGGGTGGGGTAGTGCGGCTGCACGCGGCCGAGGCAAGCGTCGGACAGATAGCCCGGCGCATGGCGCTGTAGATAGGCGCTCTGGGTGTTGGGGTCGACGCGGCCCAGGTCGGGGCTGCAGTGCAGGGGGCTGACGATGTCGAAGCTCGGCTCGGCCTGCAGGAAGGCCACGAGCTGGGCTATGGCTTCGGGCGTGACGTAGGCGTCCTGGTTCAGCAGGAAGATCGCGTCGGCGCCAGCGCGCAGGGCGTGGGCGATGCCCAGGTTGTTGCCGCGGCCGAAGCCGAGGTTGGTGGCGCTTTCGATGAGGACGGCTTCGGGGAAGTCCCGGCGCACCAGGTCGCGGGTGGTGTCGGTGGACGCGTTGTCGACGACGACGGCCGTGCAGGGATGGCTGCTGTCGCGCAGGGACTGCAGCGCGCCGGCAATCCAGGCGGCGCCGTTGAAGGTGACGATGACGACGAAGACCTTCATGAGGCGGCTGCCGCAGCRCGACGTCGATCGAGGAAAGCGCGGATTTCCGCGTACAGCGGATGGCCAAGCAGTTTCAGTCCGGCCAGCCAGATCAGCACGGTCAGGCCGGCGCAGGCCAGCAAGGCGTGGAGGGCGAGCGGTTGGCCGGCCGGGCGCAGCCAGGCCGCCACCAGGGCGGCGGGCAGCAGGCAGGCCAGGGCCAGCAGCGCATTGCGCCCCAGCTCGCGCGCAATGGCGCCGAAGTCACTGGGCAGGCAGCGTTGCTTGAAGGCATAGAAATAGGGCACGGCCACCACGGCCATCGCCAGCACGCCCAGCGCCAGCGGCTCCAGCGCCCGCCAATGCCAGATGACGGCGATCAGCAGCAGCGCCTTGACCGGCTGGATGATGAGGTCAGCCAGCGCCACCAGCTTGGCATGGCCAGCGGCCAACATCAGCGTCGGGATCAGGCTGTTCAGCACGCTGACCGCGCCGGCGGCGCAATAGATGGGCACCAGGGGCGCCGACGCATCCCATTGCGAGCCGAACATCAGCCGCAGCACCTCGAGCGCGAACAGGCCGACGAAGCCGTAAAACGGCCAGGCGACGGCGCTGACAGCCCCCAGGCTCTGCACGAAGCGCTGCTCCAGCCGCTCATCGTCGCGGTGGGCTTGGGCGAAGGCCGGGTAGGCGACCGAACGCACCGTGCCCATGATGTCGCGGTGGAAGAGGTTCATCAGGCCTTGCGCGCGGCTCGCGATGGCCACCTGGCCGAAGTCCAGCAGCTTGCCCACGGCCAGGTCGTTGATGTCCATGGACACCGAGGTGACGACATTGGCTGCCGTGACCGGGCCGCCGAAGCGCAGGATCTCGCGCCAGCGGTGCAGCTGTGGCCGGGCGAGCCGCCCCCAGGCGCCGGCCAGGCTGACACCCAGCGCGGTAATGAGGCTGGCCCCGACGTCGCCCCAGGCCAGGCTGGCCGCGCCCACGCCGGCCCAGGCCAGGCCCAGCGTCGTGAAGGTGCCGACGACCGCGGCGGCGACGTTGACGCGCATCAGCACGTCGAAACGCATGTCGCGCCGCAGCAGCGCGATCGAGATCGAGTTGAAGGGCAGGATCAGGAAGTTGATGGAGATGATTCGCACAATGTGCGTCAGGCTCGCGTCGCCATAGAACTCGCCGATCCACGGCGCCACGGCGTGGATGCCGGCAAACAGGCCGCCGCCGAGCAGCAGCGAGGTGCCCAAGGCGCTGCCGACATCCTCAGGGCCCAGGTCCTTGCGCTGGATCAGGTAGTTGGCGAGGCCGAAGTCGCGCACGACCTGGGCCATGCTGATCAGCGCCATCGACACCGAGTACAGGCCGATCTGTTGCGGCGTCAGCAGGCGTGCCAGCAGCGTGAACGACAGCAGCTGCAGGCCGATCAGCAGATAGCGCTCCAGGAAGGCGAAGCCGAGCGAGCGGCGGACCGTGTTCATCAATAC
>NZ_JBFULE010000176.1:0-8320 GCF_056400485.1 Roseateles sp. P5_B10 | reverse complement strand
GGCCTGCACCCGGTGGCGGCGCTGGCGGTGGTCGGCCTGGGCGCTGCGGCCTATGCGCCGGCCAAGTACGGCCTGATCACCGAGATGGCGGCGCCCGAGGCGCTCGTGAAGGCAAATGGCTGGATCGAGATCAGCGTCGTGTCCGCAGCGCTGCTGGGCGCCGTGCTGGGCGGCGCGCTGGTGAGCCCGCTGTGGCTGGCTTCGGGGCTGGCGGACGTGTGCGATGGGCTGAACCTGCCGGCCGACAAGCTGACGGGATCGCTGGCGGCGCTGCTGGTCATCTACGCCGTGTCCAGCCTGTTGAACGCCGGCATCGCAGACAGCGGACGCCGGCAGCGCAGCGTGGCTCACGATCCGGCGACGCTGCTGCGCGAATTCCGCACTGCCAACCGCACACTCTGGCGCGACCGCGAGGGTGGGCTGTCATTGGCCGCGACGACGCTGTTCTGGGGCGTCGGGGCGACGCTGCAGTTCGCGGTGTTGAGATGGGCTGGCGAGGCACTCGCGCTGCCCTTGAGCCAGGCAGCCTATCTGCAGGCGGCGGTGGCGGTGGGCGTCATCGGCGGCGCGGCGGCGGCAGGGCGCTGGCTGGCGTTGCACCAGGCGCGGCATGGGCTTTGGGCCGGCATCGCACTGGGCCTGCTGATGCCAGTGGTGGCCGAGGTCAGCGAGGTGGCAACGGCCGCGGTCGTGCTCGCTCTGGTCGGCGCCGTGGGTGGCGCGATGGTCGTGCCCCTGAACGCGCTGCTGCAGCACCGCGGCGCGACGCTGCTGAGCGCGGGGCGGTCCATCGCCGTGCAGGGCTTCAATGAAAACCTGAGCGTGCTGGCGATGCTGGCGACCTATGCCGGCTGCGAAGCCGCGGGTGTGCCGATCGCGGTGACGCTCAGCGGGCTGGGCGTGCTGGTTGCGGGCGCGATTGCAGCGCTGATCTGGGTGGACACCCGCAGCCGCGCCTAGAGGCGCCTCGCGTCAGGCCACGGCCTGCAAACCCGTCAGTCGGAACACCGGCTCGCCRCGCGCGATGGCGCCTTCCAGCACCGATTCGAAACGCGCCGTGATATCGGCCCAATCCAATCGCCTTGCCGTGGCTCGCGCCGCCTCGGCCACCACCCGGCGGGCGTTGGCGTCCATGGCGGCAACGCCCGCCGCCGCGACGAAGGCGTCTTCCTTGCCCGGACCGGCCAGCCAGCCGTTCACGCCGCTACGGATCAGTTCGCCCGCAGCCGCACTCTCGAAGGCGATGACGGCGCAGCCGCTGGCCATGGCCTCGGTCGTCACATTGCCGAAGGTCTCGGTCAGGCTTGCAAACAGGAAGAGGTCCAGTCCGGCGTAATGCGCCGCCAGATCGTCGCCACCGCGCTGTCCTGCAAACACGGCGTCGGGAACACGCGCCGCCAGCTCGGCACGCATCGGCCCGTCGCCGACGAAGACGAGGCGGGCACGCGGTTGCAGCCGCTTCACAGCTTCAAAAGCGGCCAGCACGACGCCAAGGTTCTTCTCGGGGGCCAGGCGGCCGACGTAACCCATGACCAGGTCGTCAGACGCGGCGCCCCAGCTTGCGCGCATCGCAGCGTTGCGTCGCGCCGGATCGAAGCGCTGCGTATCGACACCACGGCCCACCACCGACAGCCGCTCGAAACCGCGTTCGGCCAGCAGCACGCGCATGGCCTCGGTGGGCACCATGGTTGCGTCGCAGCGGTTATGGAATTTGCGCAGATAGCCCATGATGGGCTTGGACAGCAGGCCCAGGCGGTAGTGCTTGCCGTAGGCATGGAAGTTGGTGCGGTAGTCGGACGTGACGGGCAGCGACAGGTGCTGGGCCGCCTGGAGTGCCGACCAACCCAGCGGCCCTTCGGTCGCGATGTGAACGACGTCGGGACGGCGCAGCGACCACAGCTTCACGAGGCTGCGCTTGCTGGGCACGCCCATGCGCAGGTTGGGATACAGCGGCACGGGCAGGCCCTTGGTCAGGACTTCGTCGATCTCGGGCTTGCCGGTGGGCTGCATGCCCATCCGGGCTGGCTGGCGCGGGCGGATGAGCTGCACGTCGTGGTTGCGGCGGTTCAGACCGTCCACGACGCGAGCCATCGACATGGCGACGCCGTTGACTTCGGGCGGATAGGTCTCCGTCACCACCGCAAGCCGACGCGAATGGCGCGGCGCGGGCAAGTCGTCAACCAGGATGTCGTCGGCGTCGGTTGCGGTTTTCATGCGCGCATGGTCGGCAGCGTTTGCAACAGCACGATGACAACCGGACCGTCACGCCGATTTCACGCAAGCAGCCCACCATCGCGCCGCTAGCCACCCAAACACGAGGACGGGACGTGAACGAGTTCTTTCAAACCCTGAAGACCCAGCGCTGGGACGACCACCGCTACTACCACCACAGCCGCATCAACCAAAGCCTGCACCTGATCAGCGCGCTGAGCTTCCTGGTGTCGTATGCGCTGTTGTTCGTGAATCCCGCGTGGTCGGCACTGCTGGCTTGGTGCGTATCGATGACGACGCGCCAGGCGGGCCACTTCTTCTTCGAGCCGCGTGGCTATGACGAGGTGAACAAGGCCACCGACGAGTACAAGGAAGAGATCAAGATTGGCTACAACATCCGCCGCAAGATCGTGCTGATGTCGGTCTGGGTGGCACTGCCGCTGGTGCTGTGGCTGTCGCCGTCGCTGGGCGGTTTGATCCAGCCTGCCGTAGGCCTGCAGGGCTTTATCGAGGACGTCGGCATGGCCTGGTTCTGCCTGGGCGTGACGGGCCTGGTGTTCCGCGTCGTGCAGCTGTGGGTCACGCAGAACCTGATGCAGGGCCTGGCCTGGGGTTTCAAGATCATCACCGACCCCTTTCACGACGTGATGCTGTACTGGAAGGCGCCCCTGTTCCTGTTGCGCGGCCAGCTGATCGATCCGATGGACCACGTGGGCCAGCAGGCGCATTGAGCCGATGGACGAGACCCTCACTCTTTCGGCGCTGGCCCTGGGCGTGCTCGCGCTGTTGCCGGCGGTCAAACGGCGCATCGAGCTGTCGCGGGCCAAGCACCGCTCACTGGCCGGGCACTCGCGCATGGCCAAGCGCTTGGCGCGCTGGGTGCCGGGCTATGCCTACGACGAGGCGCAGTTTTTCGCCGCTGACGGCGCACCGACGGAAGTTGCTGCCCAACGGCGTGCCGCACTGCAGCGCCTGGGCGCCGAGTTCGACAGCCGCTTCGCGAAGACGCTCGCGGCCACCGAACAGGCGCGCGACACCATTTCTGATCTGCGCTTCACGGGCCGCTACCGCGTGCCCTTCCAGTTCAGCCCGGTGCTGCGCGAGCGTCTGAAGGTGGGCGCCTTCCTGCAGGCCAGCTCCGGCGTGCAGGTGGAGGACCTGGACGGCAACCGGTTCTACGACCTGACGGGCTCCTACGGCGTCAACGTGCTGGGCTATGACGCCTATAAGGCCTGCATCGACGAGGCCGTGGCCACGGCGCGCGAACTGGGCCCGGTGCTCGGTGCCTACCACCCCTGCGTGCTGGATGTGCTGTCGCGGCTGAAGGCCATCTCGGGCCATGAGGAGGTGAGCTTCCACATGTCCGGCACCGAGGCCGTCATGCAGGCCGTGCGACTGGCGCGGTATCACACCAAGAGGAAGCGTCTGGTGCGCTTTGCCGGCGCGTATCACGGCTGGTGGGAGGACGTGCAGCCCGGTCCCGGCAACCCGCTGCCGCCGCGTGAGACCTTCACACTGCAGGACATGGCGGAGCGCTCACTGAAAGTGCTGGCCACGCGGCGCGACATCGCCTGCGTGCTCGTCAACCCGCTGCAGGCCCTGCATCCCAATGCGAATGCGCCGGGCGACTCCGCGCTGATCGACGGCAGTCGCCGCGCGAGCTACGACCGCGAGGCGTACACGGCCTGGCTCAAGAAGCTGCGCGAGGTGTGCACGGCACGCGGCATCGTGCTGATCTTCGACGAGGTGTTCGTGGGTTTTCGCCTGGCACCGGGCGGCGCTCAAGCGTACTTCGGCGTGAAGGCCGACCTCGTCACCTACGGCAAGACGCTTGGCGGCGGGTTGCCGGTGGGTGTGGTGTGCGGCAGCCGCGCACTGATGCAGCGTTACCGCGAGGACCGGCCGGCGGACATCTGCTTTGCACGCGGCACCTTCAATGCGCACCCCTACGTGGTGGCCGCAATGGCGGCGTTCCTGAAGCGGATCGAGCGCCCCGAGACGAAAGCGCTGTACGACGGCCTCGACGCACGCTGGAACGCGCGCTGCGCGCAGTTCAACGCCCGCCTGCAGGCGGCCGGCGCGCCTGTGCGCATGGCCAATCTGTCGACGATCTGGACCGTGATGTACGACCAGCCCGGCCGCTACCACTGGATGCTGCAGTTCTATCTGCGCAAGCATGGCCTGGCGCTGAGCTGGGTGGGCACGGGCCGGCTGATCTTCAGCCTGAACTACAGCGACGCCGAGTTCGCCGAGGTTATGAACCGCTTCATCGCCGCGTGCGACGAGATGCGTGCTGACGGCTGGTGGTGGACCGCGCCCGAGCTGACCGCCAGGGCCATCCGCCGCGGCGTTTTTCGCGAGATGCTGGAGCAGAAGTTCTGATGAAAGACCGCGAAGCATCGCCCGCGCTGAGCGTCGGGATGAATGACCACGCGCGGCCCCGCCGGGGATGGTTCAAACGCCTCGTGGCGCAGGAAGACTTGAACTTCCTGCTGACCAACCGCGTGCCGCGGATCGCGCTCACGCAGATGATGGGTCGCTTCTCACGCATCGAGAGCCCGTGGCTGACGCGGCTGACCATTGCCGTCTGGCGGATGTTCACGCCGCTGGACCTGAGCGAGGCCAAGCACCAGAGCTTCCGTTCGCTGAAGGATTGCTTCACCCGCGAGCTGAAGCTCGGCTCGCGCAGGTTCGATCCACGACCGGACGTGTTCGCTAGCCCCAGCGACGCGATCATCGGCGCAACCGGCGTCGTCGAGCGCGGCATGGTCTACCAGGCCAAGGGCTTCCCGTATTCGACCGAAGAGCTGTTCGGGCCGACGCAGGACGCCTGCGCCTTCGAGGGCGGCCGCTTCGTCACGCTGCGGCTGACGTCGGCGATGTACCACCGCTTCCACGCGCCGGCGGACGGCACGGTGGAGCATGTGACCTATCTGAGCGGAGACACGTGGAACGTGAATCCGGTGGCACTGAAGCGTGTGGAACGGCTGTTCTGCCGCAACGAGCGCGCTGTGGTGCGAATGACGCTGTCGAGCGGCCACCCGATTGCGCTGGTACCCGTGGCGGCCATCCTGGTGGCCAGCATCCGCCTGCACTTCCTCGACGTGCTGCTGCATCTCGGCCGCAAGGGTGCGAACGAGATGCCTTGCTCGGCGCCGCACGTGAAAGGCCAGGAGATGGGCTGGTTCGAGCACGGTTCGACCATCATCGTCTTCGTGCCCAAGGGCTTTGACCTGGCCGAGGGCATTGCCCCGGGCGTGCAGATCCGCGCCGGCCAGGCATTGCTCAGGCTGAGTTGACCGTATCCGGTGCCGCGGCCTTCGCGGCTGCCGGCATTGGCAGCGCCACAGACACGGTCTTCGGCGCAGGCAGCATGCCGGGCAATGCCGCTTCGTCGCCTCGGTCGATGATCTCCAGCCGGCCGTCGAAGTGCTCGACGAGGGCTGTCAGGCTCTCCACCCAATCGCCGTCATTGCAGTAAAGGATGCCGTCGATCTCGCGGATCTCCGCATGATGAATGTGGCCGCAGACAACGCCGTGCGCACCGCGCTTCCTGGCCTCACGGGCAACGGCGTTTTCGAACTCGTTGATGTAGCTGACCGCGCGCTTGACCTTGTGTTTCAGATAGCGCGACAGGCTCCAGTACGGCAGGCCGCATTTGGCGCGGATGCGGTTGAACCAGCGGTTGACCTTGAGCGTGAACTCGTAGGCCAGGTCGCCGGCAATAGCCAGCCAGCGCGCGCACTGGATGACGCCGTCATACAGGTCGCCATGCGTGACCCACAACCGCTTGCCGTCGGCCGTCACGTGCATGGCCTCCTCCATCACGTCCACGCCGCCGAAGTTGTGCGCGAGGTATTTGCGCGCGAACTCATCATGGTTGCCGGGGATGAAGATGACCCGCGTGCCCTTGCGCGCCTTGCGCAGCAGCTTCTGCACGACGTCGTTGTGCGCCTGCGGCCAGTACCAGGAGCGGCGCAGCTGCCAGCCGTCGATGATGTCGCCGACGAGGTAGAGCGTCTCGCACTCGACGTCGCGCAGGAAGTCGAGCAGGGCCTTGGCCTGGCAACCGGGGGTGCCCAGATGCAGGTCCGAGATCCAGACGGTTCGCACCGACAGCGTGGGCGTGTCGGCGGCAGCGGAGTCTTGCGTCGTCGGCATGGCGGGCATGCTGCCCGTATGTCATGACGCGAGCGTGAACATCCTCAGGCCAGTCCCTTGAACGGGCCGCTGCCCAGCCAACGCTCGACCTGGGCCTGGCGGTCGTTGCCCCAGAAGGGTTCGCCGTCGACGATGAAATGAGGCGCGCCAAACACACCAGCGGCAATGGCGGCGTCGTTCTCGGCTTTGAGGCGGTTCTTCCAGACCGGGTCGCTCCAGGCGGCCTCGGCCGCGTCGGCATCAATGCCGGAATCGGCCAGCAGCCCCTTCAGTGCCTCAACATCACCGAGCAAGACACCGCGCGTGAAATAGGCGCGCAGCCCGGCGTGCGCCCAGGCGACGGCGCGGGCCGGGTCCTGATCACTCAGCCACCAGAACACGCGCGCCGCGTTCTGCGTCGCGATCGGAAAGGCATCGGGCTGACGGTAGGGCAGTCCGGCGAAATGGGCCGAGCGCTCGAAGTCGCGCAGCGTGTAGTCGCGCTTGATCGGGTGAGCCACGGGCGATCTCAGCTCTGCAGCCTGGAAGGTCACGCCGAGCAGGATGGCATGCCATTGCACGCGCCGGCCATGCCGGGCGGCGACGGCCTCGACCCACTCCGAGGCGATGTAGGAATAGGGCGAGGAGAAGTCGAAATAGAACCGCACCGGCGCGCGCAGCACGGCGGTGTTGTCGGCAAGAAAGCGGTCGTCAATCATGACGCGACCTTAGCCGCGCCCAAGCGTGCACCGCAGCGGTGCTTACGCCGAGTGCAAGCGTGCTGCAAGCCGAGGTGTCGCGGCTTCGATGGGCTCGAGCAGGCGCGGCCAAAGCTTGGCACCCAGGTCACGTCGGAAGGGGCCGAAATGCTCGATTTTGCTGACGCCCAGATCGGCCGGAGCGACGGCATGGCGCTGCACGCGCGCGGCGCTGAAATGGCCGGCCAGCGCGTCGACGGCGGCGGCCGGACCGAAAAGATGGTCGTCGGTGACGCTCCACAGATGCGCCGGGCCGGTAAACCGGTGGTAGCTCCGCTCGCGCGCCAGGCTTTCGTCGCCGAACAGGAAGCCGGGCTTTCGCCCCCACGCGGCCCATTCGAGCGCCGCGGCAGCAGGCAGCTTCTCGGCGCGCGGGCCGAGCATGCGGCCGGGCGCATGGCCGAACAGCCTCACTGCGACCGGCAGCATCAGATGGAAGAACAGCCAGGCCTGCAGGCGCGCGAAGCCCGACCAATGCCCCAGGTAGGCCACCTGGGCCGCAACGCCAAGCAGCGCATCCACCTTGTCCTCGAAGCCGGGCACGAGGCCGACCGAGTTGCCGCCCAGCGAATGCCCGACCCACAGCAGGCCGAGTTCGCGGCGCTGGGCCGCAGCCTCCTCGCGCCGACGCTTGTCTGCCGCGTGCAAGGCTGCGCCCATGTCCACCCGAGCCCAATCCCGCAGGCGCACGTCCTCGCCGGGCTGCAAAGCCTCGCGCGAGGCAGCGATGCCTCGATAGTCGAAGCTCAACACGGCATAGCCGCGCCTGGCCAGCCACTCCGCGAAGTGGCGGTAATAGCTGGCCGGCACCGCCGTTGCGGCCCCTATCACGGTCACCGCGCGCACGCCGACGGCATGCGGGGGCTCAAACCACTGCGCCGCAAGCTGGCGGCCATCGCTGCAACGCAGCGGCGTCGGACAGACACGCACCTGCAGGTCGCGGGCGTGGGTGTCGTCCAGGTCCAGTGCACTTGTCGCCGGAATGGGCAGCGGCAGCGCATCGGCAGGGGTCAAGGGAAGGCTGTTCATCGGAACCTCGGGTCAGCGCGCTTGTGGCGGCGGTGGAGGCAGTCTAGATTGGCAACTTTTCAAGCAGTAGATTGTCTACAAGCCCCAGATCGTCAACAAAATGTCGACAAAGAACCCCGTCCCGCCTGGCGTCGGCCGACGCCGCCAGACCGCTGCCGAAGAGGCTTTGGACGCGAATGCGC
>NZ_JBFULE010000175.1:0-8324 GCF_056400485.1 Roseateles sp. P5_B10 | reverse complement strand
CCCGTCACTGATCGCCAAGGTCGCAGCCTCGAAATCCGTGTTCTTCTCCGGCGGCGCGCAGGAGCACATCGTCGACACACTGCAGCCCGGCGGGGAGCCGACGGCCATGCTGCTGGCCATCCGCCAAGTCTTCGACGGCGGCGGTGTCGTGGCCGGCACGAGCGCCGGCGCGGCCATCATGAGCCGCATGATGTTCCGCGACGCACCGGACAACATGCAGGTCCTCAAGGGCCAGTGGCGCGACAGGCGGGAGTTCGACCGCGGCCTGGGCTTCATCGGACCGGACCTGTTCGTCGACCAGCACTTCCTCAAGCGCGGCCGCATCGGCCGCATGCTGCCGGCCATGCGAGCGCTCGGCTATACGCTGGGCCTGGGCGTGGAGGAAAACACGGCGGCCGTCGTCAAGGGCAGCGAGGTCGAGATCGTCGGCGCGCGCGGTGCACTGCTGGTGGACCTGTCCGAGGCCACGGCCGACGCCAGGCTGCCCGCCTTCAACCTGCGCGGCGCGCTGGTCAGCTACCTTGACCGCGGCGACCGCCACGACCTCAAGACCGGCGTCACGACACCCGCCGCGCATAAGCTGCGCGAGCCCAAAATCGACCCGGCCGCGAGCGACTACAAGCCCTATCTGCAGAACGACAACTACTTTCTCGACATCCTGGCCGACAACACCATCGTCACGGCCATGGCCCAGTTGCTGGACGGCCGCGCGCCCGAGGTGCGCGGCCTCGCCTACCGCGCGAAACCCCGCCCCGGCGACCTCTCCCCCGAGCTCGGCTTCGAGTTCCGCCTCTACAAGGGGCCTGGGCTCGTCGGCTGGTTCAGCGGCGCCCTCGGCGGCGAGGACTACACGGTGCTGAAGGCCCGCCTGGACGTCATCCCGGTGCGCATGGCCTCGCCGCTGTTCACGCCGCTGGTCGCGAATTGATAATCGGGCAAGCTCGGGCTCGCCGTCGGGCGACGTGATTTACCCGAGGTCCGATGCTCAAGCGCGCATATCGAGCCATGGCAAGTTAGGCTCGCGCCCATGGCCGCCCCTTCTCCCGAATCGCGCTCGGCGCCCCGCCTGCCGCCGCTGTGGCTGCGCCGCCCGGTGCTGATCCTGCTCGCTGCCTGGGCGGCCATGGCATCGGCAGTGCACGCCGAACCACCATCCGAGGCCCCGAGGCGGGTCGTCTTCCTGGCCCAGGACTTCCGCAACGGCGGCATCACCGCCGTCTACCGTGGCTTCGAGCAGGCCTGCCAGGAGCTCGGCTGGACCTTGAGCGTCGTCAACGGCAAGGGCGACAAGGCGACGATCAGGCGTCAGTTCGACGAAGCCTTGCGCGCCGGCCCAGACGGCATCGTGCTGGGCGGCTTTGACGAAGCCGATATCGCCGACCGCCTGGCTCCGACTTCGCGGCCTCTTCCCGTGCTGGTGGGCTGGCACGCGGCCCCGCGCCATGGGTCGACGCCTCATCTGTTCGCCAACGTCAGCACCGACCCTGCGGTCGTGGCCGACATGGCCGCGGCCTTGGTCGTCCAGCCCGGTGGTGCCCGGGCGGGCGTTGTCATCTTCAACGACAGCCGCTTCGACATCGCCAACGTCAAGACCCTGCGCATGCGCGAGGCCTTGTCGCGCTGCGCCTCATGCGAACTGCTCGCCGTGGAAGACCTGCCGATTTCGAACGCCTCCAAGGACATGCCGGCCGCGCTGGAACGGCTGCATCGGCAGTTCGGCACGCGCTGGACCCATGTGCTGGCGATCAACGACGTCTACATGGACTCCATGCACTTTCCGCTGCTGGCCCTGGGCCGCCGCGACGTCGTCGGCATCGCGGCCGGCGACGGCTCACGCACGGCACTGAGCCGCATCCGCTCGGGCCGCTCACAGCAGCTCGCGACCATCGCCGAGCCCACTGGCCAGCAGGGCTGGCAACTGGCCGATGAGCTCAAGCGCGCCTTCGCCAGGCAGCCCCCCAGCGGCCGCGTCGCCCGCCCGATCGCCATCACGACGGAGTTGCTGCGGCAACTCGGGCAATTGGAGGTCGATGACCTGCTGCCCTACCGGGCCGAGTACCGCCAGCAATGGTCGATCAGCCCACCGAGTGCGGCGAAAGCGCCGTAAGCGC
Source organism: Roseateles sp. P5_B10 (assembly GCF_056400485.1). Classification (NCBI taxonomy): domain Bacteria; kingdom Pseudomonadati; phylum Pseudomonadota; class Betaproteobacteria; order Burkholderiales; family Sphaerotilaceae; genus Roseateles; species Roseateles sp. P5_B10. The sequence goes on along the minus strand of NZ_JBFULE010000175.1, from coordinate 6,213 downwards.
CTAGAGCCCCCTGGGATTCGGCCACCAACGGCCCGGCCAGGCGCCGTCTTGTGTGCGCCAGCAGACGGTGCGCCGGCCAGGCCGCGGCCAGACTCGCCGTCAACCCCGCTTCCTCGTCCCCCATGTCGCTCCCGCCAGACGATGCCCACGACGCGCAGGCCACCGCCCTGCTGGGCCGGCCGTTTGCGGAACTCGACGTGCGCGCGCAGCGCGTGGCTCGGCATATCGGCCTGCGCCAACCCATCACGCAGCACCCGGAAGCCGCGGCAACCACGCCGCCGACCCGGGGCCAGCGCGCCGCCGATGCGGTCACCGCGTTTGGCGGCTCCTGGCTGTTCGTCAGCCTGTTCGCGGCCGTGATGCTGGTGTGGGTGGGCATGAACGTCGCGCTGCTGGCCGGGCGGGGCCAGACCTTCGATCCCTATCCCTTCATCCTGCTCAACCTTTTCCTGTCCATGCTGGCGGCGGTGCAGGCGCCCATCATCCTGATGTCGCAGAACCGCCAGTCCGAGAAGGACCGCGTCACGGCAGGGCACGACTACGAGGTCAACCTCAAGGCCGAACTCGAAATCATGCTGCTGCACGACAAGCTGGATCAGTTGCGCCAGCAGCAATGGAGCGAACTGCTGGCGCTGCAGGCCGAACAGATGCGCCTGCTGGCCGCGCTGGCGGCCGGCCTGCCGGCCATGTGCGACACCGCACAGACGCCGGCGGCCATGCCCTTGCAGCATGGCGGCGCCGTCGGCCCCGCGAACGAGCCTGGGAACCGTGCCTGGTTTGCCCAGCCGTAGCACGGCGGCCGGCGGCGCCTCTGTGCGCTGGCGCACGGTCCTGCCCAACAGGCACCGTCAGGATCGACGTCTTTGCGGGAGTCAGCCCATGTACGTCGTCCAGCCACGCCCAACGGCGTGGAACCTCCGTTGCTTGCCAGCACCCTGGTGAGCACCTTCACCGGCCCTCGGCTACCGCTGGCGCTGACGCTGACGCAATAAGGGCGACGCCCCCGCATGCCAAAAATGTTTATGTGCGATGCCGTACACACGGCAGGCCAGGCGCTGGATAGAGTTGTTGCTTCTAAGTCGCGCCAGCGCGGGAGGATTGATGTCTGCACCGCTTGACGCCCTGGCCCCTCGCAGCAACCGCCTGCTGGCCGCCCTGCCGGGCGAGGAATGGGACCGCTGGGCCGACCAGCTGGAGTTCGTGCCACTGAAACTGGGTCAGGTCATCTACGAGTCCGGCCGGCCACAGAGCCACGTGTATTTCCCCACCACGGCCATCGTGTCGCTGCTCTATGTGCTGGAGGACGGCGCCTCGGCCGAAATCGCCGTGGTGGGCTACGAAGGCGTGGTCGGCGTATCGCTCTTCATGGGCGGCGAGACCACCCCGAGCCGTGCAGTGGTGCAAAGCGCCGGCGGCGCCTTCCGGCTGCGCGCGGCGGCCATCAAGGTGGAGTTCAACCGCTACGGCGTGGGCATGCACCTGCTGCTGCGCTACACGCAGGCGCTGCTGACGCAGATGGCGCAGACGGCGGTCTGCAACCGCCATCATCTGCTGGAGCAGCAGCTGTGCCGCTGGCTGCTGCTCAGCCTGGACCGCATCGCCGGCGAGCAGCTGGTGATGACGCAGGAGCTGATCGCCAACATGCTGGGCGTGCGCCGTGAAGGCGTCACCGAGGCGGCGCTGAACCTGCAAAAGCTCGGCCTGATCGACTACGCGCGGGGCCACATCACCGTGCTGGACCGCGCGGGGCTGGAACAGCGCAGCTGCGAATGCTATGGCGTCGTCAAGCAGGAGTACGACCGGCTGCTGAACTGGCCGGCAATTCCCTTGCCCTGACCCGCAGCGTGTGCTGGCGCACAGCGGCAATCAACAAGTGATGTGCAGACTGGTGCATGACTGCCAACCAGTTGCTCGATCACCTGCCCGCCGCCGAGTTGCGGCGCCTGCTGGCGCAGAGCATTCAGGTGCCCTTGCGCAGCGGGCAGAAGCTCGGCACCCAGGACCAGCCTGCCCGCGTGCTGCTGTTCCCGCTGCAGGGTTTCCTTTCGCTGGTCACGCCCATGGACGCTCACCCGCCGCTGCAGGTGGGCATGGTGGGCTGCGAGGGCGTGGTGGGCGTGCAGTTGCTGCTGGGCGTGGCCGCCAGCCCGGTGAGTGTGATGGTGCAGGAGGACGGCCAGGCCTGGAGCCTGACCGCCGCGGCGCTGCGCAGCCAGTTGCCCGACAGCCCGGGGCTGCGCCGGCTGCTGATGCGCTATCTGCTGGTGCAGCTGAGGCTTTCAGCGACGGCCGCGGCCTGCCTGCACTTCCATGCCCTGCAGGCGCGGCTGGCACGCTGGCTGCTGATGGGGCAGGACCGGGCGCGGGGCGAAGGTTTCGCGGTCACGCAGGAAGGCATGGCCCACCTGCTGGGCGTGCGGCGCGTCGGCGTCACGGTGGCGGCGGGCGCGCTGCAGGAGGCCGGCCTGATCCGCTACCACCGGGGCTGGGTCACGGTCAGCGACCGCGCCGGCCTGGAGGYGGCGGCCTGCGGCTGCTATGCGCAGGACCGGGCGAGCTACCGCGCTGGCATGAAATTCCCCCCTGGAAACGGCGCTCCGCACGCTGACGAACATGCGCCGGTGGCCGCGTTTTCTGCAAGCCACGTCATCCCATGACGCCGCGGAGTTCCCTCATGAGGCCACGCATCCCGCAACTGCACCGGCGGCACTGCGGCAAAGCCGGGACGGGTCAGCTTGCGGCCGGCATCAGCACGGTGTCGATCACATGGATGACGCCATTGGTGGCTTCGATGTCGCGCTCGACGACGCGGGCCTTGTTCACGCGCAGGCCGGCCGGGGTCATGTCGATGGCCAGGTCTTCGCCTTGCAGCGACTTCAGCGTGGCGGGCTGGCCGCCCGCCGCAGCGGCCTTCACATGGCCCGCCACCACGTGCAGCAGCAGGATGGCCGTCAGCCTGGCCTTGCTCTCGGGCTTGAGCAGGTCGACCAGCTCGTTCCTGGCGAGCTTGTCGAAGGCCTTGTCGTTGGGAGCGAAGAAGGTGTAAGGCCCCGAGCCGTCAAGCACGTCGGCCAGGCCGGCGGCCTTGACGGCCGCCATCAGGTGCTTGAAGTGGCCGGTCCTGTGGACCGTGGCCAGCAGGTTGTCTTGCAGGGCGGCCTTGCTCGGGTTGTTGGTGACGACGGCGGCAATCATGAGAGCTTTCTGGTGGAGGGATGCATGCAAATGCTGCCCCTCAGGATTGCCGGGGTCTGTGCGCTGGAGCACCCGCCCGTGGTTCAGGCGCGCGGTTCGCCGTTGGCATTGACCGTCACGGTGGCGCCGGGCGGCGTGGCAACCTGCATGTGGTGCTGCTGGCCGCGGAAGTTGTAGGTCACGTCCCAGTAGGCGGGGTTCTGCGCAACCGGCCGGTCATCGCAGCGCTGCACGTCGCGGGTCACCACCGATTCGCCACTGTTGTTGCGGCCGATGTTGTTGCCCACCACGCCACCGGCCACTGCACCGCCGGCCGTGGCCAGCACGCGCCCCGTGCCGCCGCCGACCTGATGGCCGAGGATGCCGCCAATGACCGCGCCGATGACGGTGCCGGGCACGCTGTTGTCGCTGCGGCGGCCGTCGCCGACCTGCTCACGCTCCGTCCAGCAGCGCCGCTGGCCGGACTCGCCGTAGATCGCCCGCACATCGCTCACGGTCGCCTGGTACAGGCGCTCGCGGTCGCGGCGGCGGTAGTCGGCCGGCACGCTCGGGTAGGGCGCATAGCTCAACTCGTCATCGCGGGCATTGCGCTGCACGGCGCGCACCGACGAGATCTGCTCGTCCAGCCCCATGGCTTCGAGCGACGGGTACTGGCCGGGTCGCAGCACGCGGCAACGGCCCGAATAGCGCTGGTCCACGCAGACCTCCCAGCGCTGGCTGCGCACCACCACCGACGAGGCCCTGTCGTTGAAGTTGTTGCTCCTGAAATTGCTGACGCTGCCGTTGCTGGTCATGGAGCGGCCCTGGAAGTTGGCCTGCTCATAAAAGGTGATCTGCGCCAGCGCGGGCGTGCTGGCCGAAAGGGCCAGCAGCAGGCCAAGGGCGTTGCGGCGCAGGGAGTGTGTTTGGGGGGTATGCATGGCGTTCTCCGGTGTCGGGGCGAGGCCCGTGAGGAAAGTCTGTGCCGTGTCGGGCAACCCGTCTGTACGGTGGCGGACCCAGCCGGCGCTGAAGCACTGACGCGCGAGCGCTCCAGTGTTCGGCAGCGCACAGACCGTTGGCCCAGGCTCGGCGAGCCTTGCGCCCCGTCACCCGACAAACCGGCAAACACCGCATGGACTGGCTGCTCGCCGCTTTTGTCCTTCTCGCCGCCCTGGCCCTCGCGATCACGCTGCTGCTGGGAGCGCGTCGCCAGCGCCGCTGGCGCTCACGGTCCAGCGCGCTGATCGCCAAGCTCAATGCCGAGCCGGGCCCGGCGGGCGTCACCCATTTCGACCCCGCGGAACTCATCCATTTGCCGGCACCGGTGCAGCGCTATCTGCGCATCGCGCTGACCGCCGGCCAGCCACTGGTGCGCGGCGTGAGGTTGACGCAGAGCGGCTTCCTCAACCTGTCGGCTGCCGGCGACCGTTGGCAGCCCTTCACGGCCGAGCAGCAGGTCGCCACGCGCGGGCCGGGCTTTCTTTGGAATGCCCGTGTCGGGCTGTTCTCCGGCCTGAGCGTGCGCGTGCAGGACAGCTATCTGGCCGGCGCGGGCCTGCTGCATGCAGCTCTGCTTGGCGTGCTCGACATGGCTCGCCAGCAGGGCGGGGGCGAGCTGGCGCGCGGGGAGCTGATGCGTTTCCTGGCCGAGGCGCCCTGGTACCCCACGGCCCTGCTACCCAGCCAGGGCGTGAGCTGGGCGGCGGTGGACGCGCGCCAAGCCGATGCCACGCTGGCCGACGGCGCTGTCTCGGTGACGCTGCGCTTCAAGTTCGGCGATGCCGGCCTGGTGGACACGGTGCGCGCCGAGGCGCGCGGGCGCAAGGTGGGCCGGATGACTGAAATGGCCCCCTGGGAAGGGCGCTGGAAGGAGTGGACGACCCGCGACGGCATGCGCGTACCTCTGGCCGGCGAGGTGGCCTGGCTGCTGCTCAGCGGGCGCCAGACCTATTGGCGCGGACGCCTGGGCAAGCTGCGCTACCGCTTCAGCGCTTGATGGGGGCGGGTCCTTGTGGCTTCCTTGTCGGAGCCCTAGGCCAAGGCGACGAATGCCTGCCCGAACAGGCCACCCATCAGCACCGCGCCCAGGCCGACCAGGAACACCCAGGGCGAACGGCGTCTGGCCATGCTCAGGAAGCTTTCCTCGCGGCAAGCTGGTGGGTCTTCGTTGCGGTAGATGGGGACGGGCGGGCCGTCGGTGCGCATGCGAACGCGAGCCGAAGGATCGGCTTGGAGGGTGGCGTTCATCGCGCCCCCTTCTGGCCCTTGCGGCCGGCGTGCTTGTGGCGCTCGGGCATGTGGGCCGACGGCTTGGGCAGCTCGGGCTTGATATCCAGCACGGGCGGGTGGCCGGCGGGTTCCGCGGGCTTGTTCTTGGCCTTCATCGACTGCTTCATGGGGTGCTCCGGCATTGAGGTCCAGGCGACGAAGGATTTCTGGCCAGGACTGCCGAGACCTTAGGGCGGCCGTGCGCGCTTGACTGTGCGGCAGCGCACCCGTGGCATGCCGCGCTGTGTGCGCCGCCGCACAGACCCGTCGTAGCGCACGCGTCCAAGCTCCTCCTGCCCTTGCTGCACAGGCCCCCATGAAAGCAGAGCCACAGCGCCGTCCGCCCGCGATGCCCGCACCCAGCGATGCCGATCTCGCCTACATGGCGCAGGCGGCATTGACGTGGAACCCCTCCCTGCCCCCGGGCGGGGTCCGGGCCCGCGTTGAAGCCGGCTGGCTGACCTTGTCGGGTGAAGTGCGCTGGCACTACCAGCGGCAGGACGCGGTCAATTGCGTGCGCCATCTGCCGGGACTTGCCGGCGTCAACAACTGCATCACGGTGCAACCGTCAGCGACGCACGCGCCCTTCAGGGACGCTACCTGAAGCGTGCAAGGCATGGCGCGCGCCTACAACCGGCCCATCAGCCAGAGCACGATGAGGATCAGCAACACCAGGCCGATGCCGCCCGAGGGTATATAGCCCCAGCTGCGGCTGTGCGGCCAGGTCGGAAAGGCGCCGACCAGCAGCAGGATCAGTACGATCAAAAG
>NZ_JBFULE010000174.1:0-8340 GCF_056400485.1 Roseateles sp. P5_B10 | reverse complement strand
AAGCCGTACTGCCCACAGACCAACGGCAAGGCCGAGCGCTTCATCCAGACGTGTCTGCGGGAGTGGGCCTATGGTCGCGTCTGGGCCAACAGCGGTGAGCGCACGGCCTGGTTGCCAGCGTTCCTGACCTACTACAACGCTCGACGGCCTCACTCCGCTCTTGGCTACAGCCCTCCTGCCTCCCGGCTCGGTGGGTACAACCTATCGAAACTCAACAGCTAGCCATCTCGGCGACAACCCTGTGTAACTTCTGTGTCGGGCCTGACAAACTGGCGTCCGTATGCAGCTTCCCACCATCCTGGACATCGAAGCCTCGGGCTTTGGCCGCGGCAGCTATCCGATCGAGGTCGGATTCGTCGCGGTGGACGGCGGGCTGTTCTGTGGCCTGGTCACGCCCGAGCCCGATTGGCTGCATTGGGACCCCAGCGCCGAAGCCCTGCACGGCATCAGCCGCGAACTGCTTCAGCGCCACGGCAGACCGGTTCGCTGGATGGCTGAGCAGCTCAATGAGCGGCTGGCCGGCCAGACCGTCTATTGCGATGGCTGGGGACAGGACTACCCCTGGCTGGCGCGTCTCTACGACGCGGCCGGCATGCGGCAGAACTTTCGCCTGGATGACCTGCGCCGGCTGCTCGACGAGCAGGAGGCCCAGCGCTGGCGCGGCGTCACCGAAATCGTGCGTCAGCGACAGCGCCTGACCCGTCACCGCGCCAGCAGCGATGCGCGCGTGCTGCAGCTGGCCCTGGACGAGATCAAGAACGGCGTGGCTGTCTAGGCTCTAGATTTCGCCGCCGCGGTGGCAGCCGCGCCCGGCACGCTTGGCTTCGTAGAGGCTGGCATCGGCCTGTGCCACCAGTTGCTCCAGGTTGACCGCGCCCGTCGTCGCGACGCAGTAGCCGATGCTGACGCCGATCTCCAGCTCCAGCTCGCCGATGTGATAAGGCGTGGAGAGGGCGTGCAGCAGTTTGTCGGCCACCGTGGCGGCGTCGCTGGCCTCGTGCACCTGCGGCAGCAGCACGGCGAATTCGTCACCGCCCAGACGGGCCACCAGGTCGCCCGGGCGCAACGCATGGCGCAGGCGCAGCGCCACGGCCTTCAGCAGCGCGTCGCCGGTCGGGTGGCCGTGCAGGTCGTTGACGGGCTTGAACTTGTCCAGGTCGAGGTAGAGCAGGGCCAGGCGCTGGCCCGGTGGGGCGGTCAGCAAGCGGCGCGCGCCCTCCTCGAAGCCGGTGCGGTTGAGCGCCTGGGTCAGCGCGTCGGTCTGTGAGGCCAGGCGCAGCCGCGCCTCCTCGCGCCGGGCTTCGGTCACATCGACCTCGATGCCGATCAGGCCTTCGATCTTGCCGCTCTGCACGCGCAGCGGTGCGTACTGCGCATCGAAGCTGTGGCCGTCGCGTTCGCTGGGGTCGACGAGATCCAGCCGGCGCGTTTCGCCAGCCAGGGCGCTTTCGATCAGTGGCGCACGGGCTGCGTAGTCCTGCACGCCGAACAGCTCGGCCAGCGGCCGGCCGACCCAGTCCTTGAGCTCGACGCGGCGCTGCTCCTCGAAGGCGGCGTTGAAGAAGATCACCCGTGCCTCGGTGTCGCCGACGAGGAACTGTGCCCGCGCCGTGTGGGCGACGGCCAGCAGCATGGCCTCGTTGCGTTCGCTCTCGCGCTGGGCGTGCAGCTGCTMGGACATGTCGCGCAGGATGACCGACACGGTCTCGACACGGCCGCGCACGTCGCGGTGCATGATGATGAGGCAGTCCATCGGCAGCTTCGTGTCGCCCAGCTGCAGGCCGATTCGGCCGCGCCAGTGGCCCTCACGCATGGCCGCGGGCAGCACCAGCTTTTCGTAGAGGTCGAGCTGCTCGGCCGAGAAGTAGTCGGCGATGTGGGCGTCGCCCAGCGGCGCATCGGCGGCCATCCCCAGGCGGGCCCGCGCAGCCGGGTTGAGATAGGTGACCTGGCCATGCTCGCGGGCCTGGCAGACGAAGTCGGGCGTCATGTCGAAGATGGCGGTCAGCGTCTGCAGGGCCTTCTCCTGCTCGCCGCGCTCGGTCACGTCTTCCACGGTGCCGGCCTGGCCGGCCACCCGGCCGTCGAAGTACAGCGGCGCCGTGCGCACCGCGATCCAGCGGATGCGGCCGTCGTCGCCGCGCTTCATCTTGCGCACCATGTCGATGGGCTCGCCGGTGGCCATCTGGTGTTTCCAGCGCTGGATCAGCATGTCGCGCTGCTCGGGCTGCACGAGGGTGGTCCAGCCCCACTCGACGTTCTCGCGCCTGAGGCCGTGCACGTGCAGATAGCTGTCGTTGACGTAGACGATTCGACCGGTCTCATCGGTGCGGAACAGGCCCAGCGGCATGGCATTGCTGGTGGCCTGCAGGGTCGCCTCGCGCAGCCGTGCCGCGCGCTGCAGCTGGCCCAGCCAGCGCGCCAGCAGCACCAGGCCCAGCGTGGCCAGTACCGCGGCGGCCACCACCAGGCTGCGCTGCCGCCAGAAGGGCACCAGCACGTCTTCCTCGGTGCCCGACAGCAGCAGCTTCAGGCCGTAGTCGGACAGGGTGACGAAGGCGCCGGTGCGGGGCCGGCCGTCCGTGGCCGCGCCGCTGCTGGCGTAGAAACCTTCTTCACCGCTGAGATTGCGGCGGGCGGCGGGGAATTGTTCGAAGAGGTTGCGGCCGACGAAGCCCGGTACCTCAGGCCGGCGCGACAGGGCCAGGCCGTCGGTGCGCAGCATGACGAGGGAGGATGGCGGCAAGGGCACGAACAGGCCCTGAATGTCATGCAGGCGCTGCAGGTCGATGGTGGCCATGACGAACTCGTAGTCGTCCAGCGGCCGCGACAGCCGCATCAGCAGCGGCAGGCGCAGCCGGCCGTCGTCGGCGCGGCCGCCCAGGCGCAGCGGCAGTCCCAGCGCAATGCCCTCGGGCACCAGGCCCGCGATCTCGCCGAAGGCCGCGGTGCCGGCGATGCTGGCGTCGTCGCCCTCAGCGCCCGCCTGCAGCCGGCGCACCTGGCCGGTGGGCGCCACCAGCACGATGTCGACCATCTGGCGCGAGCCGCTGCGCACGCTGTCGACGAACTGGCGCAGCATGGCGTCGGCCTGCGGCCGCCCCTCCTGCCCATCAGCGCGACGCGTCAGCAGCCACAGGTCCACGACGCGCAGCGCGCTTTCGGCCTGGCGCAGCACGGGCTCGGTCTGCATCGCGACGGCGCGAACGCCGGTGGCCAGCTCCTGGCGCTGCTGGGCCAGCAGTTCACGGGGCTTCTCGACGGCATACCAGCCCACCAAGGCCCAGATCGTCAGCACGACGGAACCGAAGGCCAGGGCGGGCGCCAGCAGCAGGGCACGCTCGCGCCAGCGGCGGCGGCGGGCCTGCTTCAGCGGCTCGGTGGGCGGGGTGGCGGCGCTCATCGGGGGCAGGGGTTGCGGGCCATTGTGCGCCGCAGCCCCCGCCGTCGGGTCCCGCTATTTCGGCGCGAACAGCGCCGCCTGCTGCTCGCGCAGTAGCTTCTTCTGCACCTTGCCCATGGCATTGCGCGGCAGCTCCGGCACGACCAGGATGCGCTTGGGTACCTTGAAGCCGGCAATGCGGGCCTTGAGCGCCTGGATCAGCGCCTCGGGGTCAGGCTGACCGTTGGGCGTGATGACGGCGACGACGGCCTCGCCGAAGTCTGGATGCGGCACGCCGATGACGGCCGATTCACCCACGCCGGGCAGTTCGTTCAGGAAGCCCTCGATCTCGGCTGGGTAGACATTGAAGCCGCCRCTGATGATGAGGTCCTTGCTGCGGCCGATCAGCGTTAGATAGCCATTGGCGCCGACGCGGCCGACGTCGCCGGTCTTGAACCAGCCGTCCGCGGTGAACTCCTCGGCCGTCTTCTCGGGCATCTGCCAATAGCCGCTGAAAACGTTGGGGCCGCGTACCTGCACATGGCCGATCTCGTCCACCGCGCAGGGGCGGCCCTCGTCATCGACGATGCGCAGGCTCACGCCCGGCAGCGCCGGGCCGACGGTGCCGCCTACTCGTTGGCCCTGGTCGCCGTCCTCCGGGCGGCACGGGTTGGAGGTCAGCATCAGCGTCTCGCTCATGCCGTAGCGCTCCAGGATGGCATGGCCGGTGCGGGCCTGCCATTCGCGCCACGTCTCGATCAGCAATGGCGCGGAGCCGCTGATGAAGAGGCGGATGTGGCTGCTATCCAGTGTGCGCTCCTGCAACAGCCGCACATAGAGCGTCGGCACGCCCATGAAGATGGTGGCCTCGGGCAGGCGGCGCGCTACTGAACCGGCGTCGAACTTGTTGAACCACAGCATCTTGCTGCCGTTGAGCAGCGCGCCGTGCGAAGCGACGAACAGGCCGTGGACGTGGAAGATGGGCAATGCGTGCAGCAGCACGTCATCCGGCTTCCAGTCCCAGAAGCTCTTCAGCGTCTGCGCGTTGGAGAGCAGATTGCCGTGGCTGAGCATGGCGCCCTTGCTGCGCCCGGTCGTGCCGCTGGTGTAGAGGATGGCAGCGAGGTCGGTGGCGGCCCGTTTGACGGGTTCGTGTGCGAGCGGCATCTGCGCGGCGCGGTCCAGCAGCGTGCCCGTGCGATCGTCGTCCAGCGTGAAGACCCAGCGCACGCCGCGCTGGAAAGCCAGCTTGCTGACCCAGCCGAAGTGCTTGCCCGCACAGACCACGACGCCCGGTGCTGCATCGCTGATGAAGTGCTCCAGTTCGGCCGCGTGATAGGCCGGGTTCAGCGGCAGGTAGACCAGGCCGGCACGCAGCACCGCCAGGTAGAGCATCAGGTTCTCGACGCTCTTGTCGGTGTGGACGGCGACGCGGCTGCCAGCGGGCAGCTCCAGCCGGCCCAGCCAGTTGGCGAGCATGGCGCTGCCATTGTCGAGGTCGCGCCAGCTGTAGAGCAGGCCGTCGGCGTCGATGGCGGTCGCGTCCAGGTCCGCCGGGAAGCCGGCGCGCAGGGCCGAATACAGGTTCATCGCGGCTCAGTCCATCTTTGCGCCTGAGCGCTTGACGACCTCTGCCCAGCGCTTGACTTCAGAGCTGACGAATTGCCCGAAGGCGTCGCCATAGAGATTGGGCGTCTCGGCGCCCAGGCCGTGCCAGATGTTGCGGATGTCGTCCGTCGCGAAGGCCTTGCGCAGTTCGGCCTGCATGGCGGTGATCGCTTCCTTGGGCGTGCCCTTGGGTGCCCACAGGCCGTACCAGGTCGACACCTCATAGCCCGGCACGCCGGCCTCTGCGGCCGTCGGCACATCGGGGAAGCCGACAGCACGTTTGGGAGCCGCCACCGCCAGCGCCTTGATGCGGCCGCTCTTGATGTGGTTGGCCGACGAGCCCAGGCCGTCGAACATCAGGTCCACCTGGCCAGCGATCAGGTCCTGCAGGGCCGGGCCGGCGCCGCGGTAGGGGATGTGGGTGATGAAGGTCTTGGTCTGCAGCTTGAACAGCTCGCCGGCCAGATGGTGGGAAGTGCCGTTGCCGGCCGAGCCGTAGTTCAGCTTGCCGGGCTTGGCGCGCACCGTGGCGAGCAGACCCTTGAGATCGCTGACAGGCACCTGGCCCGGGTGCACGACGATGACCTGAGGCACGCTGGCCAGCAGGGCCACGGGGATGAAGTCCTCTTCCAGCTTGTAGTCCAGCCTGGGGTACATGGACGGCGCAATGGTGTGGTGCACGGCGCCCATGAAGAAGTTGTTGCCGTCCGGCGCCAGCTTGGCGGCGATGGTGGCGCCCACCGTGCCGCCCGCGCCGCCCTTGTTGTCGATGATGACCTGGCGGCCCAGCTGCCGGGTCAGCAGCGCGGTCAGCGGCCGCGCGAAGGCGTCGGTGCCGCCGCCAGCGGGGAAGGGCACGATCCAGGTTTGAGGCTTGTTGCCCTGGGCCAGCGCCAGCCAGGGGCTGCACAGCGCGGGCAGCAGCATGCGTCGCTTCATCGGCTTGTCTCCGTCAGTGTTGTGCGGCAATTATGGTTGCAGCAATGCAGTCACACGGGCGAGCAACTCCGGCTTGGAGAAGGGCTTGTTGAGGCTGTCGCAGCGCGCTTCGTGCAGGAACTGGCGGGCGATGGGCGACAGCGTGTCGCCGGTAACGAACAGCATGCGCCGCGCCAGCGACGGGTGCTGGGCCTTGACCTCGCGCCAGAGCTGGGCGCCGTCAATGTCGGGCATGTGCAGGTCGCTGACGATGGCGTCGAAGCGCGCCTCGGCGAGCATGGCCAGTGCCACCGCGCCGGACTCGGCCGTCATGACCTCATAACCCGCGCCCGACAGCATCTCGCCGATCAGCTCGGCAATCTCGGTCTCGTCATCGACGACGAGGACGCGGGCGCTGCACTCGTCGGTCGCCGGCAGCGGTACGGGTTCGGTCTCGCTGGCCTCGGGCTCGCCGCTGACGGGCATCTGCAGGCAGAAGCAGGCGCCGCTGCCATCGTCCTGCAGCGTCAGCTCGCCGCCGTGGTCGCGTGCGATGGAGCGCGACACGGCCAGGCCCAGGCCGGTGCCGACGCCCTCGCTCTTGGTCGTGAAGAAGGGCTCGAAGATGCGCTCGCGCAGCTCGGGGTCRATGCCGGGGCCGTTGTCGCGCACCCGCATCCAGACGCGCGGCGTGCGGCGGCGGTCGCCGTCGGTCATGGGCGCCACGCCGGTGGAGACGGTCAGGCGGCGGCCGTTGTCTCGAGCGCCCAGGGCCTGCTGGGCGTTGACGATGAGGTTGAGCACGATCTGGCCGATCTGATCGGCATCGGCCTTGACGGGTGGCAGGCCCGGTAGCAGGTCCAGCGTGACGGCGATGCCGTGGCTGCGCAGCACATAGCCCAGCATGTCGACGGCGGCGGTGGCGAGGTCGTTCAGTGCCACCTCGCTGCGGTTGGCGGGCCGGCTGCGCGCCATGTTCAGGAAGGTGCGCACGATGCGGCCGCAGCGTTCGGCGGCCTCGTGGATGCGCTGGGCGTCGGCGGCGCGCGGGTCGCCGCTCATCTTCTCGGCCAGCAGCGACGCGCGGCCCATGACGATGGACAGCGGGTTGTTGAGCTCGTGGGCCACGCCGGCCAGCAGGCTGCCCATGGCCGTCAGCTTCTCGCTCTGGCGCAGCGCCTCGCGCTGGCGTTCGATCTCGCTCAGCGCCGTCTGGCGCTCGGACAGGTCGAACAGCGACGCCGTGTAGAAGGCCTGGCCGGCTACATCGGTGCGCCACAGCACCATCTCGACGGGAAACTCGTTGCCGTCGGCGCRCTGGGCCTGCATCTCGATGCGCTTGCCGATGATGCGCTGCTCGCCGCCGGCCGAGACGCGCGCCATGCCAGCCTCGTGGGCCGCGCGCAGCCGGGCCGGAATCATCACGTCGGACACCGAGCGGCCGATAGCCTCGGCGCGCGCCAGCCCGAACATGGCCGCCGCGGCGGGGTTGAACTCGACGATGTGGCCGGTCCTGTCGGTGGAGACCAGGGCCGCCATCGCGTGGTCGAAGATGGAGGACTTCAGCGCCTCGCTGGCCTGCAGCTCGGTGACCTTGGCCGACAGCTCGGCGTCGCGCCGCTTCAGCTCGGTCAGGTCCAGGCTCATGACGACGGTGGCCTGCGGCACGCCGGCCTGCACGTCGACGGGAATGAGGTGCTCGCGCATATAGCGCCGACCGGCACCAGCCAGTTCGGTCCAACCCTCCCACGCGACGGTCTGGCCGCTGGCCAGGCGCGAGCGCACGGCACCGTAGTCGGCATAGGCGGCGTCGCCAATGATGCGGCCGATGGGCTGGCCGAGCACCTGCTTGGGATGCAGGCCGGTGAACTTGAAGAACTCGTGGTTGGCCCAGACGAAGCGCTCGGCCACGTCGATGACGACGACGCGCGCCGGCACGGCTTCCAGCAGCTGCGACAGCAGCGGCAGCGTGGCCTTGAGCACGCTGCCGAGTTCGCCCACGCCGGCGTCGGGCGTGGGGTGGAAATGCAAGGTCTCTGTCATGCGGCGCGCTCTCCCTGGGCGCGCCGATGATAAGCAGGCTCAGGCGGCCAGCGCCTCGGTAGCGGCACCCTCTTGCATGGTCCGGGCGACATGGCCGTACATCACCGTCCAGGCTTCGCGCACCTCGGCCGTGAAGCCATCGCCAAGGCCGGCGGCCAGGGTGTCCAGCAGCGCGGCGCCGACGCTGGCGTAGTGGGCCTCGACGACACCATAGCCGGCATGGCGCTGGCCGAGCTTGAGCAGCACGGGGTTCAGCGAGGCGGGGCGGTCAAGCAGGTCGATGGCGGCGCCGATCATCTGCATCAGCCGCGCCCCCTGCTCGACCATGGCGCTGCCACGGAACAGCGCGCGCAGGGCGGGGTCACGGGCAAACAGCTGGGCGTAGAAGG
>NZ_JBFULE010000173.1:0-8378 GCF_056400485.1 Roseateles sp. P5_B10 | reverse complement strand
GCGAACGCCAGCCCGCCGGCAAGGCCCGCGAGGCCTGCCGCGCCGACGCACGCCGCGCCGCCGGTGGCGGTGCCGATGCACCCGACGATAGCGGCCCGGCCACGCCTTACTTGCTGTTCACCGGACCGATGGCCTGCAACCTGCAGTTGAGCGCCAAGCTGGACGAGCGCGTGCAGGGCCGCTTCAACGATGTGCAGGGCGTTGTCCCCTTCACCGAGACGGCCCAGGGCAGCGAGACTCGCCGTGACGATGCGCCCTGCCCGACGCTGCAGGCCGTGCTGGACACCCGCAACGGCCGGGTCTGGACGGCGCTGGGCCTGGTGCCGCAGGATGTGCAGGGCGTGCAGACCCGCGAGGAGGCCAATCGCCGCAAGCAGCGCCACGAGGGCCGCATCGGCCTGCAATGGCGCGAGGCCCAGCCCTGGCTGCAGCAGCGCCTCGTGCAGCTCAGTTCAGGGGGCCAGGATCAGGCGCGCCTGCCGGCCGGCACCGGTCAGGCGGAGATCAAGATGAAGTGGAGCTTCAGACCGACGTGACTGACGCCCCTCGTCCGGTCAGGCCTCGCTGAACGTGGGCCTGACYGGCCGGTCCCCCGAGGGGACGGCGATGCTCGCGGCTTCGAGCCGCGAGCACATCGCCAAACGCGGGCCGGCTAGGGAGCGGCCCGGCGCTCGGCCCGCAAGTTACGTGCTCGGCGGTGGCGGGGCGCGCAGGTCGCTGACGCGGCGGCCGCGCTTGCTGGCGGCGCTGCGCAGGTGCACCAGCGACTCCACGCGCTTGAGCAGTTCGCGGTCGTTCCAGGGCTTCTTGAAGATGCCGTAGACGCCCTCGATCTGGCCGACGCGGCCGTGCAGCTCGTCGTGGCCAGTGATGGCGATAACGGGCAGGTCTTCGGTGATCAGGCTGCCATGCACGTCGGCGATCAGCTCGAAACCGTCCTTGTTGGGCATCTCGAGGTCGGTGATCAGCACGGCGATCTCGGGCTTCTCGTCCAGTTGTGCCATGGCCTCGTTGCCGTCGTTGACCTGGACGACCACGAAGCCCGCACCTTCCAGCAGGCGCTTGAGCTTGGTGCGCACGACGGCCGAGTCATCAGCGATCAGCACGGTGGGTGGCCCCTCCGGCACCACGGGCGCGGGGGCGGCCGGCGGCTGCATCGGCGTAGGCGCCGTGACGAAGGCGCTGGCCATCGACGGGCCAGCAGTGGCTGAGCCAGGCAGCGGCGGCAACACCACCGGCGCGTTGGCGCGCTGGCCCCCTTGCGGCGGGCGTGGCGGCGGCGTGTATTCGCGCGGCGGACGGTAGTCGTCACGCTTGAAGGCGGCGATGAGCACGATGATGGCCAGCGGTATCGCGATCAATACCGGCATCAGATAGGCGCCCAGCAACTCCTGCAGCTCGTGAAACATCGACTCCATCCCCGGGGTGTAACAGCGGGCAGCCTAACACCCGCCACACGGTCACACCACCGAGGAAAGCCGGTAAGAGTGCACCCCTCGCCCGGTTTTGCGCGCTGAACGCGGGCAAACCCAGTCGGTCCCCCGAGGGGACGGCGATGCTTGCGGCATTGAGCCGCAAGCACATCGCCTGCGGGCCGGCTTGGGAGCGGCCCGGCGCCGGTCCGCGTTCCGTACCTCAATCCCGGCTGGAGACGCAGCCCCGGCCGTTCACGAGGCAGCGGGCGTAGCCGGCGTCGTTCTTCAGCAGGAACATGGCCCGCGCCGCGAAGGCCGAGTCGGCAAAGTCGGCGAACACGCCGTCCACGCCCAGCTCGTAGAAGGCCAGGTATTCGTTGACCGGGCTGCCCTGGTAGTCGCTGGCCAGGCGCTTTTGCTCACTGCGGAAGGTGTAGGGGTGCACCACCAGGCCGAGCTTGTGCGCGTTGGCGACGATGTCGCTGGCGGGCAGCAGCTTGCGGTCGCGCTCGTCGACCAGGCCGTCGCCGTTGCTGTCGGCACAGCCACCGCCCGCGGCCACCGTCTTGCAGGCGCTGGACAGCAGATAGACCTTCCACGGGCCGATGCCATCGGCATAGGTCTTCACCTCGGCCAGGCCGGCTGGCGTCAGCAGGTCCTTGAACAGGCCGGCGCGGCCGGACACGACCCAGTCGTAAGGCTTGTCATAGGGCTTGTTGAAGGCCAGGCTGCCGTCGGCATTGACGTCGTCGGCATCCACCAGCTGCACCAGGCGCAGGCTGGACTTGCTGCGCAGGTATTTCAGGTTGGCCGTCTCGAAGGACTGCACGATGACCGGCGCGCTGCGATGGTTCCAGCCAGCTTTGGTCAGCACGCGCAGCAGGCGGTCTTCCAGGGCCAGGCCGAGGCTCTGGTGATAGGTCGGGTGCTTGGTTTCCGGGTAGATGCCGATGCGCCGCCCTTCCTCGGCCGACTTGCGCTTCACGAAGGCGATGACCTCCTCCAGCGTCGGGATCTCGAATTGGCCATTGAAGGATGGGTCGCGGTCGGCCAGCGGCTGGATGGCGCGCAGCGTCTTGATCTCGGCCAGCGTGAAGTCGCTGGCGAAGAAGCCCGTCTCGGTCGCGCCGTCGATGACGGCGGTGCGTTTGCGCGAGGCGAACTGCGGCAGCGAGGCGACGTTGGTGGTCGCGATCAGGTTGGGCTCGTGGCGGACGATCAAATGGCCGTCCTTGGTCGCGACAAGATCAGGCTCGACATAGTCGGCACCCATGGCGATGCCCAGGGCGTAGTTCTCCAGCGTGTGGTCGGGCAGATAGCCGGTGGCGCCGCCGCGGTGGCCGATGACCAGCGGCGCGTTCTCGGCGCGGCCGCGGTCATGGGCGGTAGCGCTGAGTGACGAACTCAGCGAGGCGAGGGTGAGCAGGCACAGGCCGGCCCAGCGAAGGGGTTTGAACATCGGATGGCTCCTGGGTGACCGAGCGCCGCAGGGTAGGCGGCGGCGGTGACGAGGCCGTGAACCTGGAACCCCCTAGCTCCGCTGCAACTGCATCAAAACGTCAAGACGAAGCAGGCGCCGCCACCCGGCCGTTTGGCGTGGCGCACCGAGCCGCCGAGGCCATGCACCAGCTGGCGCACGACTGCCAGGCCCACGCCGCTGCCGCCCTCGCGCGTCGTGAAGAAGGGCGTGAAGATGCGGCTCTCCAGCCCCGGCGCCACGCCCGGACCGTTGTCGGCCACCGTCAGCCGCAGCCGCGCGCCGCGGCTCAGGCGGGCTTCGATCAGCAGCTCGGGCTTGGAATAGCCGGCGCAAGCCTGCAGCGCGTTCTGCGCCAGGTTGATCAGCACCTGTTCCAGCTGCGCCGCGTCCGTGCGCAGGGCCAGGCTTTCGGGTTCGACCGCGAGCCTGACCGCGCCGCCGGCCACTTCCCAGGCCGGCGCCAGCAGCCGCTGCACCGCCTGCAGCAAGGGCRGCAGCGGCGTGTCGGCCAGCGTTGGCGCGGGCGGCTGGCTGACGCTGCGGTAGCGCTCGACAAAGGCCTGCAGATGCGCCGCCCGCCGCGCCAGCGTCGCCAGCGCCGCCTGCAGCTCGTCGTGCTCGCCGGCGTCCAGCAGGGCCGGCGCGCTGGTGGCGAGCGACGCGATCGGCGTCAGCGAATTCATGATCTCGTGGGTCAGCACCTGCACCAGCTGGCGCCAGGCGGCCAGCGTCTCGGTCTCCAGCTCGGACTCGATGGGTGCCAGTGCCGCCAGCCGCCAGGCCTGGCCTTGCACGGTCAGCGCCGACACGGCCAGCACGGCGCGCTCCTGGCCATGCTCGGTGGGCAGGGTGACGACGCGCCGGCCGGGGCCGGTGTCCAGCAGAGCAAGCAGCGCCGCAGGCTCGACGGCGCGGCCCGGGGCGATGAGCCGGCGCGCGGCGGCGTTCAGCGCGAGAGGCGGTGTCCCGGCCATGAGGCGCCACAGCGCGAGCGGGGCGTGTTCGAGTGCGGCATCCAGGTCCGGGCGCGGTGCGGGCGGTGGGTCGGGTGGGAGCGGCGTCGGCCGGTGGGCAAGGCGACTCAGTGCAGTCCACCCAATGGCAGCGGCGAGGCAGCCGGTCAGCGCGCAGGCGACGAGCAGGCGCGGGGCGTCCAGTGAAGCGGCGGCGCCCGCCGCGCTTGCTGCCAGCCCCATCGCAGCCACCACGACACGCGTTCGTTCAAAGCCCATGCTTCTCAAGCCGTCGATACAAGGCCGCGCGGCTGACGCCCAACAGCTTGGCCGCCTGGCTGATATTGCCGTCGGCCTGTGCCAGCGCCGCCTGTACGGCCTCGCGTTCGCGCTGGGCGAGGTCCAGCCCATGCTCGACCGGCGCCGGCTTGGCCGCGTCGGGGAGGCCGAAGTCGTCGAAGGTGAACACCGGTCCGCGCGCCAGCAGCGCGGCGCGCTCGCAGGCCTGGCGCAGCTCGCGCACATTGCCGGGCCAGCGGTAGGCGCACAGCCTGGCGAGTGCGTCGGGCGTCAACTCGACCGTGCGCTTGGCGAACTGCGCGAGGTAGTGGCGCAGCAGCAGCGCGATGTCGCCGGCACCGCGCTCGCGCAGCGGCGGCACGCGCAGCACCACGGTGTTGAGGCGGTACAGCAGGTCGGGCCGGAAGCGCCGCGCGTCGAACAGCTCGGCCTCGGCCACATTGGTGGCGGCCAGCACACGCACATCGACCGGCACCGGCTTGTCGCTGCCCAGTGGCGTCACCTCGCGGCGCTCCAGCGCGGCCAGCAGCTTGGCCTGTTGGGCCAGTGGCAGGTTGCCGATCTCGTCGAGAAACAACGTGCCACCGGCCGCTGCGACGAAGCGCCCGGGCCGTGACTCGCGGGCGTCCGTGAAGCTGCCGCGGCGGTGGCCGAAGAGTTCACTCTCCACCAGTGCCTCGGGCAGCGAGCCCATGTCCACGGCCAGTAGCGGCCCGGCCGCACGCGGCGAGGCGCTATGCAGTGCGCGCGCCACCAGCTCCTTGCCGACGCCGTTCTCGCCCAGGATGAGCACGCTGGCTTCGCTGGCGCCGACTTGCGCGATCTGCGAGCGCAGGGATTGCATCGCCGTCGACTCACCCAGCAGCTCGCCCGCGGCAGGCGCGGGAGCACGTCGGGCCAGCGCCGCCTGCACGCAGGCCACCAGCCTGTCGTTCGCCCAGGGCTTGGTGATGAAGTCCACCGCGCCGCTCTTGAGCGCCTGCACGGCCAGTTCCACCTCGGCATAGGCGGTCATGACGACCACCGCCGGCGCGTTGCGGCGCGCCACCACCTCACGCAGCAGCGCCAGGCCGGCCACGCCATCGCTGGCGCCGGGTGTGAAGTTCATGTCCAGCAGCAGCACGTCGGGCGCCATCTCGTCCAGTGCGGCGGCCAGCTCGCGCGGGTCGTTGCGCACGGCCACTGCGCTCAGCCTGCGCAGCGCAAGCCGCGCGGCCAGGGCCACGTCGGGGTCGTCGTCGAGGATGAGGATGCCGGGCATGAGAGGGCGCGACTCTAAGCGGGGCCGGGGCTGCGGGGAAGGTGGTGTTCGGAAGCGGACAGTCGAGCTGTCCGCTTGCGGACGGTCGCCATGCCTTCAGGCCGCGTTGGCCTGGGAGAACGCTCCTGGCCCGCCTCTTGCAAAACCGGGCCATGACCCAGCTCCCCACCTCCACCGCCTGGCGCGGCGCCTGGCGGCAACTGCGTGCCGAACCCGGCCCGGCCGCCCTCGTCATCGCCGGCCTCGCGCTGGGCCTGGCGCTGACGCTGCTGACCGCCAGCTTCCTGCAGGACACGCTGTGGCCCGATGCCCGCGTGCCCGAGCCCGACCGGCTCATCACCTTCGAGTGGCGGGTGCGCGGGCCCGGCGGCATCACGACCGACTGGTTCGGCGACGTGCCGGCCGTGCCGCTGAACGCCGCCTTGCGCGACACCGGCGCGCCGGTGGGGCCGATGAGCCGCGTGCTCTACACCTTTTTGCACGCGCGCGCCAGCGAGGCGCAGGGCCAGCCCCGTGGCGTGCGGCTGGTCATCGCCATGGCCGATCCCGACCTGCAGACGCTGCTGGGCTTGCAGCCGGTCGCCGGCGACCTGAAGGCCGCGATGTCGTCGCCCGAAGGCATTGCGCTGACGGAAGTCGCCGCGGAGCGGCTCTTCGGCACCGCGCAGGTCCTCGGCCGCACCTTCACCCTGTCCTTGCCGCCCGACCCCGAGGGGCACACGCCGGCCATGCAGTTCGCGCTGACCGTCAAGGCGGTGCTGCCCACGCACAACATGAACGGCCCGCTGATCTACGACGCCATCGCCGGCTTCCAGGCACCGGCCGCCAAGGCCTACCTGGCGCGCTCGGACAACTGGTACCAGAACTCCGGCCGGCTGTTCGCCCGCCTGCAACCTGGCGCCACGGCCGAGCAGCTCACCGGCCTGGCGCAGCGCCTGGTCGACCGGCAACCCCTGCCGCCGGGCTTCCCGATGGACTTCCTCAAGGGGGGCGGCAAGGCGGCCTATCTGCGCGCCCTGCCCGTGGCCGACATCGGCCTGCACGGCGCCGGCAGCCCGCAGCGGCGTCAGCAGCTGGCCGGCCTGGCCGCTGCATCGGCCGGCGTGCTGGGCCTGGCCGTCATCAACTTCGTCAACCTGTGGAGCGTGCGCACGCTCAGGCGCCAGCGCGAGATCGGCCTGCGCAAGTCCCTGGGCGCGGGCGCCGGCCAGCTGGCCGCGCAGTTCTTCGCCGAGGCGGCCGTGGTTGCCGGGTTGGCTGGCGGGCTCGGGCTGCTGCTGGCCTGGTGGGCCGCGCCCACGGCGTCGGTGCTGCTGCAGCATCCGTTTGACGCGCCGGTGCTATCGCCCGTCATGGTGGCGCTGACGGGCCTGCTGTGCTTGGGCATCGCGGGGCTGAGCTCGCTGCCCCTGGCGGCGATCGCGCTGCGGGTGCGGCCGGCGGAGTCGCTGGCCGGCCGCAGCCACAGCGAGGGCGCGGCCAGCCGCTGGCTGCGCCGGCTCATGACGGCGCTGCAGTTCGGCGCCGCCGCGCTGTTCGCGTCGCTGGCGCTCACCGTGCTGTGGCAGGCCGAGCATGCCGGCGGCATGCCGCGTGGTTTCGAGCTGCAGGACCGCGTCGCCGTCGACCTGCCCTGGGAAGCGCAGCCGGCGCAGACGATGGCGGTGCTCGAGGAAGTCCGCCGCTGGCCCGAGGTCGTCACCGTGGCCGCCGCCGACGACGTGCCGGGGCGGGATTTTTCGAGCTGGTTCTCCGAGTTCAACCGCCCAGGCGCCCCGCCCATGAACCTGCGCACCGGCGTCGGCTTCACCCCTGGCTATCTGCAGGTCTATGGCATGCGGGTCATCGCCGGCCGGCTGTCGGCCGACCATGTCGCGGAGGTGGCGCAGAACGGCCTCGTGCTGGACCGCAGCGCCGTGCGCGCGCTCGGCTTTGCCAGCCCCGAGGCGGCGGTTGGCCAGACGCTGGGGGTGTCCCCCAACTTCCACGATGGCAAGCCCGCCACCGTCGTCGCCGTCATCGACGACATCCGCCTGGAAGGCCCGCGCAGCCCGCCGCAGCCGCATGCCATCTCGCCCGTGGTGACGCGCGGCGCGGGCGCCATCGGCGTGCACAGCCGTGACCCGCAGGCCACGCGCCGCAAGCTCACGGCACTGCTCAACGAACGCTTTCCCGACTCGTTCATCGAGGCCCTGCCAATGCGCGACATGCTGCTGCAGAAGGTCGCAGAGGACACCCGCCTGGGCCGGCTCATCGGCTTCGCGGGTTTGCTGGCCCTGGCGCTGGCCGCCGTGGGCATCTACGCCCTGGCCGCCTACACGCTGCGCCGCCGCGAGCGCGAGATCGTGCTGCGCAAGCTGCACGGTGCCGGCCCCGGTGCAGTAGCGGGATTGCTGGCCGCCGAGTTCGTCGGCGTGCTGGCCGCCGCCTGCGCCGTGGCGCTGCCGCTGGCGGCCTGGCTGTCGCAGCTCTACCTGAGCGGCTTCGTCGAGCGCGCGCCGGTGGGACCGTTCTCGCTGTGGGCGCTGCTGGCCGCCGTCGCGCTGCTGACCGTGGTGACGACGCTGGCCGTGGCGCGGCACCTGCATGCGGCGCTGGCGCTGCGGCCACTCCAGGCGCTGCGTGGCTGACGCGCCAATGAATGCCGCGCTCTCCGGCGCCGCCATGGACCGCCGCGTCGCGGTGCCCAGGCGCTACGGCCTGATCGTGCTGGCGGTCCTGGCTGCGCTTGCCGCGGCCTTGCTGCTGGTGCGCTACTGGCCGCGCGGTGTGGCGGTGGCGCGCGCCGACGTGGAAATTGCCGCCGTGAAAACCGGCCCCTTTCGCGACCTCGTCGTCGGCCGCGCCGTCGTGCAGCCGCTGCAGTCGGTGCTGCTGGACGCCACCGAGGACGGTCGCGTCGAGCAGGTGCTGGTGAAGGATGGCGCCAGCGTCGCGGCCGGCCAGCTGCTCGTTGTGCTGAGCAGTAC
>NZ_JBFULE010000172.1:0-15188 GCF_056400485.1 Roseateles sp. P5_B10 | reverse complement strand
CCACGGAGTATGGCCGCGGCACCGCATTGCACGAACTCGGCCATGTGCTGGGCATGGAGCACGAGCACCAGAACCCCTTTGCCGGCATCAAGTGGCATGAGGAGGCCGTCTACACCTCGCTGGGCAAGCCGCCCAACAGCTGGACGCGCGAGACGACCTTCCACAACATCCTGGAGAAGCTCGAGCCCAGCCAGGTGCAGGGCTCGAGTTGGGACCCCGACTCCATCATGGAGTACGAGTTCGAGCCTGGCCTGATCGACGAGCCCGAGCAATATGACGTCGACGGCCTGGTGCCGCCCGGCAAGCTGTCCAAGGCCGACAAGGCCTGGTTGTTGAAGTGGTACCCGGCGCAGGCGGCCCAGACGCCGACGCTGGAAGCCTTCAAGGCCGTGGTCGTGCCCCTTGCGGCCGGTCAACAGGTGGACTATCTGTTCAAGCCCACCGAGTCGCGCAGGTACACCATCGCCACCAAGGGCGCGTCGGACACGCTGCTGGGCCTGTTCGAGGACGTGAACGGCACGCCGCGCAATTTGGCGGCCGACGACGACAGCGGCGAAGACCGCAATGCCAGCATCGTCTACAAGCTCTTTGCCGGTCGTCGCTACTTCGTGCGCCTGCGGCTCTACCACCCGGGCCAGACCGGCATCACTTCGTTGATGGTGTCTTAGGGCCTGTCAACGCTACGGCACTGCGGCCGTGACGACGAGGGTCTCCAGTGCCAGGGCTGAGGTGCGGCCAGGCCGGCCAGTGCTCGTGTCTCGACGGTAGCGCATGGCGCGTCCGACGCGCAACTCAGCCCTCGGTCGTCAGGCTCAGCGGGCCGTCGGCAATGAGGCGGTACTGGCCGCGGCCGGCGCGTTCGATGTGCAGGCCGAAGTCGCGCTCGGCCAGGCGGCGCTCCAGCAGCAGGAGGCGCACGCCGAGGTTGTCCTGCACCTCGGGCAGGCGCAGGTCGCCGCCGGCCAGGCGCAGCTCGCGCGTGCTGAAGGCCTCGCGGCCGCTGTCGATCCGGTCGCGCACGAGCTTGGCGATGATGGCGCCGGCCACGCCCTTGATGAGGTACTCGTCGTTGATGAAGACGCTGTGGTCACGCGGGTAGTGGCGCAAGCGCAGCGGCGTGCCGCCGGCCGCCTGTTCGGCCGCGGGGGCCGCCGCCACSGGCTCTTCCACGAGCTCCGTCGTGCGCAAAGCTGCCAGGCCTTGCGCCAGCTGAGCGCCAACGGCCGTCAGCGCGTCCTCGTCGTCATAGCTGAAGAACTGATCGTGCTCGCTTTCAACCAGCAGCGCGCCGACCGTGCGGCCACGGGCGCGCAGCGGCACAGCGAGCTGGCTGCGCGGGCTGGCCAGGCCGGGCATGGGGATGGTGTCAGCCATGGCGGCCTGCAGGCCAAGCTGCTCGGCCTTGGCTCGCCAGGACATGCCGTAGCTGTACATCTGGCTCATGTGGCCAATGCGGATGGGCACGTTCTCGCGCAGCGCGACGCCGGCGAGGCCGGCTTCCGCCAGCGGCAGCTCGGCGCCGCTGCCGGCCTGTTCGTAGCCGATGCTGGCCAGCGTATAGAGGCCCTGGCGCTGCTCGTCCAGCAGCCAGATGATGGCGTGGCCGATGCACAGGTCGCGCTGCAGGCCGGTGGTGAAGGCCTGCAGCAGGCTGCGCAGGTCGGGCGCTTCGGCGAGCTGCTCGCTCAGGCGCCGCACACCGGTGGCGAGATCGCAACGCGGCGCCATGGCCGGCAGGGGGTGCACCGGGTCGAGTTTGCGCAGCGATTCGACGCGGTAGACGTCGGCGCCGCGCAGGTGAAAGACCTTCTCCATGCCCGTCTGCGCGGCGATGCCGGCGAGCTTGGCGCGCAGGCGCTCAAACACCGGGCCCTCGGTGTCCGTGCGCTCATACCGGAGCTGAAGCAGCACCGACACGCCGGTGATCGGGTCCTCGACGCTGAGCGCGACGCGGCCGGTAGCCAGGATGTTGACGCGGGCGCGGTTGAGGAACTGGTAGGTCAGCGCGACATGCTCGTCGTCGATGTACTCGGCGTGCGACAGGTAGTTGACGTGCGGCATGCCGTCGGCGCCCACCGAGCACATCGCCGGCGGGATGACGCCTTCGAGCAGGCGGCGCACGTCGCGCAGTTTGAGCGCACGACGTTCCGTTTGAGGAGTGGGGGTGTCGGTCATGGCAACAGGTCGATGGCTTGGCCGGCGCCGGGGCCGGGGGTCTGGTCCCAGGCGGCCAGCGGCGTGAAGCGCACGCAGCTGAGGTCGGCCAGGGTGAGGTCGCCGAGCACGGCGTTGACCTGTCGGCGGTCGGCGCCGAAGAGTTCGATCTGCCGCAGCCAGGCCTCGAAGCAATGCGCGAACTTCGGCCCCTGCTCGGCATAGGCGGGCAGCACTTTGGCGTCCACGCCCTTCACATGCAGCACGCGGCAGGTGCTGGGCAGGCCAGCGGAGACAGCGACGCGGCCGGTGGCGCGGATCGCGTCGAGCAACTCGGCGCCCGCCTCGCTGCGTGCGAGCAGTTCGATGCGACCGTCGGCCAGGGCCCAGGCGCCGTGCGCGAAGGCCAGCTCGGGCTGCCCCTCGGGCGTGCTCGAGCCCACGCGCAGCGTGACGCCCTGCTGCAGGTGATCGATCCAGATGCCGGGAAGGCGGGCCATCAGCGCAGCAGTTCCACGGGGTTGCCGGCACCTGGGCCGGGCGTCTGGTCCCAGGCGCCGCAGGGCGTGAAGCGGATGCCGGCCAGGCGCTGCACGCCCAGGTCGTACCAGATCGCCATGATGGCTTCGCGGCTGAAGCCGTAGGGCTCGACCTGGGCGATGAATCGTTCACGGCAGCGCTCGAACAGCGGTGCATGGCCGGCCGTGGGCGTGAAGACCTCGGCGTCCAGCCCTTTCACGTGCAGCGTGCGATGGCTGCCCGGCTGCGCCGCGACGTAGGCGATGCGCCCGCTCGCCTGGACGGCGGCCAGCAGCCGGTCGGCGATGTCGGCCGCCAGCAGCACTTCGACGCGGCCGTCCGCCAGCGCTTGAGCGGCCAGGCCGCGGCAGATCTCGGGCTGGCCGTCGGCATGGCTGCCGCCGAGGCGGTGGGAGACGCCGCTTTCGAGATGAGCGGCCCAGTCGGGGGGGAGTTGCGGCAAGGTGCGGCGCGGTGGTTGGGTCGAGGTCGGAATGATAGGCAAGCAGGCCATCGCGTCGCCGTTAGCAAAGACTTAACAAACCCTTAGTGGAGAACTAGCAGCGCGAAAAGCGCTCGCCGACCACAGTACAGCCCATGCCGGACAGACCCGGCGCGAGACACGCATCCCCCAAGGCATCAACCGGCCGAAGCCCACCAGGCAGCGGCGCGGCGCAGCCTTGCCCGAAACCGCCGAATCAGGAGAGCTATCCATGAAAACACGTCCCAACCCCTCGCTGAGCGCCCAGGCCGCCGCCGCGCTGCTCGCAGGGTTGGTGCTCGCCGCTGGCACCGCCCAGGCCGGCTGCTGGGCCGTCAACGCTGCCGAGCCGATCAGCAGCGACGGCCTGCCGGTCAATCACGCCTCGTTCAAGCCGCTGCATGCGGTGATGGATCGGTTCGACGCCCAGGCCCGGCCCAACCCCGGCCTGCTGGCCCTGCCCGACGTGAGGCTGCGCATGACCCGCCAGGTGATGGATTCGGACGAACCCAGCCGCCGCCCGCGCGAGGCCGTCATCCATGCCCAGGGCTTCGGCCCCAAGACCTGGATAGGCAAGGACTGCGGCATTCACGCCGAAGCCGCCCAGCGCATCGGCCCGCGCGCCGGCTTCAGTCTCTTCATCAACTCGCCGCTGACGACGCTGAACCGCTGGGCCCATGACGAGCAGCTCAGCGCCTACCTCGAAGGCGAGCGYGGCGAGGCCATGCAGGGCTGGCCGGTGTTTCGTGGCTGCGCCGTCATCGGCCCCGAGCGTCGCCTGCCCTGGGTGCCCGTCACGGTGGGCGAGATGCTGGGCCACTTCGAGCGCGAGCAGCAACGCAAGATCGAGGACTGGGACCACCGCAACGAGCGCGCGCTGCAGCCCTTTGACCTTGCCGCCGCCGAGCGCCAGGCCGAGCAGATCCGGCCGCAGAACGCCAAGGCCGCCTGCGCCTTGCTAATGGCGGCCCGCCAGCGCAAGGCTGGCGAGGCGAGCTATCACGCGCAACTGGCACGTGGCCGCCAGGGCCTGGTCGACGAGCTGGAGAGCCTGCGCACCACCCGTTCCGCGATGGACGCCGGCCAGCTCGGCGAGCCCTACCGCCTGGGCAGCGGCCGCCATCGCCTGCCCGGGCCTGCCGACGCCGGACGGCCGCTGAAGCGCCTCGTCAAGCTGGACCCGGGCTTCCCCTGGGACGCCCACCACCGCACGCGCATCCAGCTGCTGACCGTCTGCGCCAGCACCCACCCCAACAACCCCACCTATGCGACCCCGATGCGCGACGCCGTCGCCGCGCTGGATCTGTCGCGCCTTGCCGCATTGCTGAACTGAGAAAGACCGACATGAGTACGAACACCCTTCCCACGCCGCGCGAACTGCCAGCAGCACCCGTTGGGAACGCCGCCACCGCCTCGACCGTGTCCTCCCGCCTGGACGCCATGCTGCAGATCCGTGCCTACGAGCAGCAGCTCATCGTTGCCGCCTCGCCCAGCAACCCCGGTACCTGCACCTCGGTCGGCCAGGAGGCCTKCGCCGTCGGCGTCGTCGCCGCCCTGGGCCCGCAGGACAAGCTGCTCACCAACCACCGCAGCGCCGGCCACCTGCTGGCGCGCGGCGCCGACCCCGAGCGCATGTTCGCCGAGGTGCTGGGCCGCGCCAGCGGCTATTGCGGTGGCCACTCGGGCTCGCTGCACATCTCGGTCAAGGCACTGGGTGTGGTGCTGACGTCCACCATCGTCGGCGGTGGGCTGTCGCTGGCGCCGGGCGTGGCGCTGGCTCAGAAGCTCGGCGCCCAGCCCGAGGGCATCACAGCCGTGTTCTTCGGCGACGGCGCGGCCTGCCAGGGCATCTTCCACGAGGCCATCAACCTGGCCGCGACCTGGCGCCTGCCGATTCTCTTCGTCTGCGAGAACAACCAGTGGCAGGCCTATGTGCACCGCCGCGAGACCATGCCCGGCGAGCACGTGGCCGACTGGGTGCAGGGCCATGGCCTGGTGGCCGAGGTGGTGGACGGCAATGACGTCGAGGCCGTTCACGCCGCCGCCGTGCAGGCCGTGGCCGCCATCCGCGACAGCGGCCGCCCGCGCCTGCTCGAGCTGACGACCTACCGCCAGCGCGGCCACTTCGAGCCCGACGACCAGGCCTATGTCTGTGCCACCGAGCATGCCCAGTGGCTCAAGYGCGACCCCATCCAACGCCAGGCCGAACGGCTGATGTTGACTGCCGATGACCTGGCCCGCCGCGAGGCCGGGGTGCGTGGCGCCATCGAGCAGGCCCATGCCGCCGCGCTTGCGGCCCCCTGGCCCCAACTGGCCTGAAGGAGCACGAGAGATGCAAACAATGACTTCCCAGCAAGCGCTGATGGCAGCGCTGCGCCGCGCGATGGCGGCCGACGAGCGCGTCATCTTCATCGGCGAGGGCGTGGCCACCAAGAACCCAGAGCTGCTGGCCGCCTTCGGTGCCGAGCGCGTGCGCAACACGCCGCTGGCCGAGGCCAGCATCGTCGGCTGTGCCGTGGGCGCCGCGGCCATGGGCCTGCGCCCCGTCGTGGACCTGCTGTTCTCGCCCTTCCTGATGCTCGCCATGGACGCGTTGGTCAACAGCGCCGGCAAGCTCGGGGCGCTGAGCGGGGGGCAGTTCGAGTTCCCGATGGTGGTGCTGGCCCAGACCGGTGCCGGCTGGTCCATCGGCGGCCAGCACAACCACAACCTGGAGGCGCTGTTCGCCCACGTGCCCGGCCTGCAGGTGTTGATGCCCAGCACGCCGGGCGACAGCGCCGGGCTGCTGACCGGTGCCTTGCGTCAGCCCCTGCCCAGCCTGCTGTTCAGCGACATCGGCCTGGCCCATGCGCCGGGCGACGTGAATGGCGACGAACTGCTGCTGCCCGGGCGCGCCGCGGTGCGCCGGCGCGGCGACGCGCTGACGCTGGTGGGCTACGGCAAGACCGTCGGCCATTGCCTCACCGCTGCGCAGGCCTTGCAGGCGGAGGGTGTGGAGGCCGAAGTCATCGACCTGCGCAGCCTCAAGCCGCTGGACACGGCCAGCGTGCTGGCCTCGGTGCGCAAGACCGGCCGCCTGCTGTGCGTGACCGAGGCCAGCGGCCTGTGCGGCCTGGCGGCCGAGCTGTGCGCCGTCGTCGCCGAAGAGGCCTTTGCCGAACTGAAGGTCGCGCCCCGGCGCCTGACCGGTCCCGACGCCCCGGCGCTGGCCAGCTGGCCGCTGGAGCAGGCCGCCGTGCCCCGGCCCGAACAGATCGCCGCCCGCGCGCGGGCACTGATGAACACCCAACCCCTGAATGTCTGAACTTGAGACCACCATGAACAAGACCTCGATGACTCTCGCGCTGGCCCTGGCCAGCGCCACCCTGCTGACCTTCACCGCGCAAGCCGCGACGCCCAACTACGGCAGCTACGCCGGCACGACGGGCGGCACCCGCAGCGGTGGCGAGGGCAGCTTCTCTGCCATGGCCAACACGCCGTCGTATTACAAGTACTCCTATGCCTGGGGCATGGCTGCCTTGAGCGACGGCACGCTGCACGCGGCCTCCAGCGCCACACCATGCCCGGGCTGCCATGCCCAGACGGGCGCCGAATCGTTGGCCCGTTTCTGGGACACGGTACCTCAGCGTCAGCATCGACGGCACGCTGACACCCGGCGGATATGCGCAGGCCTGGGCGCGCTTCTATGTCGGCGACCCCAAGGCCGACTTCTTCGATCACCTGAACGACTACGCCCCGGCCATGCAGCTGAAATCCGGCACGACGGTCCTGGGCGATGAGCTGGCCATCCCCCTGGGCAACAGCAAGGTCTTCATCTATGCCGAGCTCCACACCTCGGCCGTGGCGCTGCCCTATGCCGGCAGCCCCAACACCAGCGCCGACTTCGGCAACACCCTGCACTTCAACTGGACCCTGCCCGACGGCGTCACCACGAGCTCGGCCTCGGGCCAGTTCATGACGGCGGCGGCCGTGCCCGAGCCGTCGAGCTGGATGATGGCCGGCGCCGGCCTGCTGGTGCTGGTCCGCTTGCAGCGCCGCCGCGCTGGCCCATCGACCGCCCGGTAAGGCCTGGACTCGCAGCCCGTGCCGGATTCAGCGGCAGGCGGATGCCGCCAGCCAGTCGGCCAGTTGCGGCAGCATTTCGTCCACCGCCTGGGCCATGGCGCGCACGGCGCCGGGTGCGTCGGGTGTAGCGGCGGCGCGTTCGATGCGCCAGTGGCGTTGCACTGGCGGGCTGGTGGCGCCGGCGGGCCACAGCGTCGCATGCAGGCGCAGCACGACCTGGCTGCTGGCCGGGCTGGCGAACACCTGCTCGAACTCGTCCAGGTTGATGGCCAGCAGCGCCGCCGGCCGGCCAGCGCAGGCGGGTGGCGTGACGAGTTGTTCGCGCARCCGCTGCGTCAGCAGGGCCGCGGGCGGTGCGGCCCAGAAACTGTCGCGGTAATGCTCCAGGCGCTGGGCCTGCTGGAAGCTGAGGCGATAGGCAATGCCGTCGCCCGACAGCCAGGGCGGCGCCGTCACATCGGCCACGCGCCAGGCCAGCGCACCACCACTGGCGGCCGCCGCAGGCGCGGGGCCGAGGTCGTAGACGGCCCGGGGTGCCGCCGTCGGTGCGAGGGAGCAGGCACTCAAGGCCAGCGCGACGGCCAGCAGGATCGATGCTGTTTTCATTTCTTCAGCCGTTCGGCAAAACCCGTCTCGCCGGGCCCGGGCGGCCGCGCGCTGCGGCCGAACAGCAGGCTCTGCGGCTGGTCACCGAGGTCGTTGGCGGCGCGCTCGATGCTGCGGCTGGCGGCCGACACGTCGGCCAGCACAGGCCGGTTGCGCGGCGGCGTGTCGCCCACCAGCGCGAGTTCGAGGCTGCGGCTGGTGGCCTGCACCTGGGCGGCGGCGGCCTCCAGTTGGTCCAGCGCCTTGGCGCGGGCCTTCAGATCCTGGGCGAGCAACTGGCCATCGGCGGCGAGCGCCTCGATGCGGGTCAGCGCGGCTTGAGCGCGCTTGGCGGTGGCGTCGGAGTCCTTCAGCAACGCCGGCAGTTCGCGGGCGCTGGGCTGCAGGGCAGCCATCAGCTTGCTGGTGTCGCCGGCGGCCTGTTGCAGCTCGGCGAGCGTCTTGCCGAGCTGGATGCGGTTGTCGTCGCTGAGCAGGGCGTTGAGCCGGGTGGCCGTCTCGGCAAAGCCGGTCACCAGGCCCGGGCCGCTCTCGGCCAGGCGATCCAGCAGCGTCGGCCGTAGCGCGAGGCGGGTGCCGGGTGCGGCGCGCTGCAGGGTTCCCTTGGTATCGGCCTCCTCCAGGCCGACAAAGGACAGGCCGGTCACGCCCTGCAGGCCGAGCTGGGCATAGGTTTGGGTCGACACGGGCGCGGCCGCATCGACGGCGATGCCGACGAGGATCTGGCGCGGGTCGACCGGGTCGAAGCCAATCGTCTCGACGTAGCCCACCTCGACACCGCGCAACTTGACCGGCGCCTTCAGGTTCAAGCCGGGCACGCCGCTGCGGGCGACGACGGTGTAACGCACGCGCTCGGTGCGGTCGCCTTGGAACCAGGCGACGCTGCCTGCCAGCATGAGGCCGAGCAGCAGCAGAAAGAGGCCGGCGGCCAGGGCGTGGGCTTTGTTTTCCATAAGTTCAGACGTTAGCGTCTTCACGCAGCACGGCCGGCACGCCGCCGTCATCGCTCGTGTCGTCCAGGCTGAGGCGGAAGCGCCGCACATCCTCCTCGGCGCAGCGCTCGACATGGCCGAGGAAGAAGTTGCGCACAAAGGAATGGGGCAGGCGCGCCACTTCGGACAGCGGGCCGCTGGCGATGATGCGCTGGTCGGCCAGCACGGCGACGCGGTCGACGACGGCGAACAGGGTGTCGACATCGTGCGTGACCATGACGACGGTCAGGCCCAGCTCCTGGCGCAGGCGCCGCAGCAGCTTGACGAACTGCTTGGCGCTGTCGGGGTCCAGGCCGGCGGTGGGTTCGTCCAGGAACAGCAACTGCGGGTCAAGGATCAGCGCCCGCGCCAGCGACACGCGCTTGACCATGCCGCCCGACAGCTCGGCCGGGCGCTTCAACGCGTCCTCGGGCTTGAGGCCGACCTGGGCCAGTTTCAGCATGACCAGCGGCTTGACGAGGTCGGCCGGCACGCTCTTGAGCTCGCGCAGCGGCAGGGCGACGTTGTCATACACGCTCAGCGCCGAGAACAGCGCGCCGGCCTGGAACAGCACGCCCCAGCGGTAGCGCACGCACTCCAGGTCGCGCACCGCGCAGYGGCCCAGCGGGTGGCCGAAGATCTTCACCGTGCCGGCCTGGGGCACTTCCAGGCCGAGCAGCAGGCGCAGCAGCGTCGTCTTGCCCGAGCCCGAGCCGCCGATCAGCGCCACCACCTCGCCGCGGTGCACGGTCAGGTTGAGGTTGCGATGGATGACATGGCCGCCATAGGCCGTGGTCACGTTCTCGACTTCGATGATGGGTTCCGGATCGTTCATTTCAGACCCCGAGGTTGGAGAAGAGAACCGCGAACACCGCGTCAACGACGATGACCAGCGTGATGGCCGTGACCACCGACTGCGTGACGCTCTGGCCCAGGCTCTCGGTATTGGGCTTCACGCGCAGCCCGAAATGGCAGGCCAGCAGCGCGATGAGCCCACCGAACAGGATGGACTTGATCCAGCCCAGCCACAGGTTGACGGGCTCGACGACGCTGGGCAGGATGTGCACGAACTGCATCGGGTCGAGCTTGAGCTGGGCGCTGGCCGCCGTCATGCCACCCAGTAGCATCAGCCCGCTTGTCCACAGAGCCACCAGCGGTAGCGAGATGGCCAGCGCGATGACCTTGGGCGCCACCAGGCGCACGGTGTGCGAGATGCCCATGACCGACAGCGCGTCCAGCTCCTGCGTGACTCGCATGACGCCGATCTGCGCCGTCATCGCCGAGCCCGAGCGGCCGGCCACGATGATGGCCGCCAGCAGCGGCCCCAGTTCGCGCAGTACCGCCAGGCCGAGGATGTTGATGACGAAGATGTCGGCGCCATAGGCCTTCAGCTGGCGGGAGATCAGATAGGACAGCGTCAGCCCGACGAGAAAGCCCACCAGGGCGGTGATCGGCAGCGCCTGGGCACCGGTGCGGTAGACATTGGCCGAGATCTCGCGCCAGCCGATCAGCGAGGGGTGGCGCAGCATCTGCACGAAGTCCAGCAGCAGGCGGCCGATGAGGGCGACGATGTCGACGCCATGGCGGGCGAAGGCCAGGGTCTTCAAGCTGGCCAGTTCCAGCCCGGGGCCGAGGCTGCGCTTGCGCTTCGGGAAGGCGCCGGGCTGCATGAACTGCGAGAACAGCGTCACATGCTCGGGCAGCCACAGCAGCCGCCGCGGCGGCTTGCGGCCCCAGCCCTGCCACAGCGTCAATGCGCCGGCGGTGTCCAGCCGCCCCAGGGCACGCAGGTCCCACAGCGCATCGGGGGTCTCGGTGACGGCGGCGGCCACGCGCTGGCGGAATTCCACATAGCGCTCGCGCAGGGCCAGCACCGTCCAGTCACCGCTGACCCGCCATTCACGGCCGCTGCCGGTCTCGCCACCGCCGGACTGCAACTGCGGCTCGGCGTCGGATGCGCCGCCGGCCCAGGCCGAGGTCAGGGTGTCCAGGGGCAGGGCGCCGGCTTCGCTCATGGTGCAACGATAGCGCCTCCCAAGGCTTGATGAGGCGGCGGGGGCCGGGGCTTGATAGCGTCCGGCCGTTGATCCGCCCTGCGAAAGACCCTATGGACCGCTTCATCCGCCGCGCCGACCCGCGCACCCTGAGCGTGCGCGACCTGCTCGAGGCGCGCGACCAGTACCACGTCCACATCGCCAACCTGCCCACCGTCATCGGCACGGCCATGGGCCGCTACCGCATCCGGCTGGACGACCCCAACTACGCCGACGAGCATGCCGAACAGACCGGCAAGGAGCTCGGCCCCCGCACGCTGGACAACAGCAATTTCCGGCCCTGGTCCTGGCCCTGCGTGCTGGTCTTCGTCACCGAATGGCTGGACCGCAAGACGCTGTCCCGCCACCCCGAGCTGGCGGTGCCGCCGGTGCTCTACCTGCCCGACGGCCGCCAGGTGCGCACCTGCCCCGTGCTCGTGCAGCGGCGCGTGGCCAACCTGCCGCCGGCCGACACGGCCCTTTATGCCGCGGACAAGTTCGGCCCCAATTTCCAGGTTCATGTGGCCGACCAGGGTGCGACCCGCATGGGCGTGGCGTCGGCCATCGTCGAGGACGGCGCCTGCGCCTTCGCCCTCGTCAGCCGCCACGTGACCTCGGGCACCGAGCCCGGCGCGCCGGTCTTTGCGCTGCCGCGTGGCAAGAAGGTCGGCATTGGGCACATCACGTCGCGCAGCGTCGACGCGCTGCCGCTGGCCGACATCTACCCCGGCTTTGCCGGCCGCGATACCCGGCTGACGCTGGACGCCGCCCTCGTCAAACTCGACAGCATCGGCTCGACCAATTCCCAGTACCTGGGCGTCGGCGGTTTCGGCCCCGTCATCGACCTGAGCTCCGACAAGATGAGCCTCAACCTGATCGGCTGCCCGCTGTTCACGGAGCTGCCGGGTGGCATCCGCACCGAGGGCTGCGTGCATGGGCTGTTCTACCGCCATGCCAGCGTGGGCGGCGTGGATGCGCTGGCGGAATTCCTCATCGGCCCGCGCCGGCCGGGCCAGACCGTGCAGACGCGCCCGGGCGACTCCGGTGCCGTGTGGTTCTGGGACGAGGTGGCCGACCGCGCCGCCAAGGACCAGGGCGCCCCTGCGCCGGTGAACTTCCGGCCGCTGGCCGTGCAATGGGGCGGCCATGGCTTCGGCGCCCTGCATTCGAACCGCGCCACCGAGTTCGCGCTGGCCACCGGCTTCAGTTCGCTGTGCAAGGCGCTGAATGTCGAGCTCGTCGAGGACTGGCGCAGCGGCCAGAGCCGCTACTGGGGCAAGGTCGGCCACTACAACATCGGCTATGCCGCCTGCTTCGCGCTGCAGACGGCCAAGGCCAAGGCCGTCTTCAAGGCCAATGCGACGGCCATCGGCGTCAGCGACGAGGACATCACCGCTGGCAAGCTGCCCGGCGCCACGCAGACATCGAAATTCATCGCTCTGGCCGATGTGCCCGACCTGGTCTGGCGCAGCACCCGAGGCAAGGACAAGGCCAACCACTTCGCTGACATGGACGAGCCCGGCCGCGGGCCCGCCTTCCAGGGCAGGACGCTGATCCAGCTCTGGCAGCAGGACCCRGCGTCGCGCGACCCGCAGGTGTGGGACCAGTTCTACAGCAGCATCGACCCCGCCCGCAAACCCGCGCACCGTGGCGCGCTGCCGTTTCGCGTTGCCGAGCTCTACAAGGTCATGGTGCAGGCCGCTGCCGCCAAGCAGC
The DNA here is from genome assembly GCF_056400485.1 of Roseateles sp. P5_B10. Classification (NCBI taxonomy): domain Bacteria; kingdom Pseudomonadati; phylum Pseudomonadota; class Betaproteobacteria; order Burkholderiales; family Sphaerotilaceae; genus Roseateles; species Roseateles sp. P5_B10. Next base: position 2,643 of record NZ_JBFULE010000172.1, on the reverse strand, counting down.
TCGACGCCTACGTCTGTGCCGCCGGCGTGCTGGCCCACTACATTGGCGACGCCTGCCAGCCCCTGCATGTCTCGCAGCTGCACCATGGCCAGCCGGACGACGCCGACGACGACAAGGTGCATGCCGTCTACGAGGACGACATGCTGAACCAGGCCGCCGACGAGGTGGTGGTCGGCGTCAAGCAGCGCGTGGGTGCGGCGGTGAAGCGCCCGTTGTTCACGGGCCCCATGGCGGCGGCGGACGCCGTCGTGCAGCTGATGCGCCGCACCATCGAGGAGTTGCCGCCCGAGGAGGTGCTCGAGGTCTACCGCCGGGTGCATGGCCGTGGCCAGTCGGCGGCGATGTGGGCCGCACTGGGCGAGCGCACCATGAACCGCATGGCCGACGGCGCCGTCACGCTRGCGACGGTCTGGCAGTCGGCCTGGAAGGAAGGCAAGGGCGAGCAGAACTTCACCGCGGCCGCCTGCAAGCTGCCCGTGCCCACCGTGCGCCTGAAGAAGCTCTATGACACCAAGGGCTTTGCCGAATCGCACTGGCTGCATGAGATGACGTTGGCCGGCCTGGCCTAGCCCCCTGAGCCGGGGGCTCGCTACCATCGCTTTGAACCTCCTGGCACCGAGCCGGGACTCATACGCAATGGAACCCCGTGTGGCGAGCATGTTGAAGTGGCCCAGCATCAGGAAAAAGCGCGATGACGCCCCGTCGGCCCCGGCTGCTTCTGCCCGCGGGCCGGCGGCCGAGGTGCTGGAACTGGCCTTGCTGGAGGGCATCAAGCGCGGGCAGCGGGCGGAATTCGACGCCCTCTATCGGGTTTACCACCCCCGGCTGTGGCGCTTTCTGTCGCATCTGATGCGCCAGCCGGAAGCCATCGAGGAGGTGCTGAACGACACCCTGATGGTCGTCTGGCAGCGCGCCGACAGCTTCGACGGGCGCAGCAAGCTGTCGACCTGGATCTTCGGCATCGCCTACCGCAAGGCCCTGAAGGCGCTCAGCCGCCAGGACCTGCCGGTGGACGGCGACAGCGTCGAGGAGCCGACCGACCCAGGGCCAGGACCCGAGCAGCGCCTGGGGCTGGAGCAGCTGCGCGGCCGGCTGCGCGCAGCGATGGCCGAGTTGTCGCCGGAGCACCGCGCAGTCGTGGAGCTGTGCTATTTCCATGACATGGCCTATGCCGAGATCGCCGATGTCGTCGGCTGCCCGCCCGAGACCGTCAAGACACGGATGTTTTATGCCCGGCGCCGGCTGCGCCTCCTGCTCGACGATCTCGCCGGGCTGGAGCAAGGAGAACTGTGATGAGTGTGGTGATTCCGATGGAACATGACGAGCATGCCGCCGTGCAGGCGCTGCTGCCCTGGTATGCGCGCGGCCAGCTGGGCGAGGACGAGACCGGCCAGGTGCAACGCCATCTGCTGCATTGCACCGCCTGCCGCAACGAGCTGGCAGCCGAGCAGCCCATGCAGACGCTGCTGAACGTGGCCGGTACGCCGCTGCAGGGCGGTGACGTCGAGGCGGGGCTGGCGAAGATGCATGCGCTGATGCAGCTTGCCAAGCCAAAACCTGCCCGTGCGGCGCGTTGGATGCCCTGGGCCCTGGGCCTGCAAGGTGCGGCCGTCGCGTTGTTGCTGGCCCTGGTGCTGGCGCCGCGCCCCGACGGGCCGACCTACCAGGGCCTGTCCGCCAGCGGCAGCGTGCCGGTCGTGGCGGATGCCTTGGTGATGTTCAAGCCCGGCACCACCGAGAAGGCGGTGCGGGAACTGCTGCAGGCCCAGGGCGCCGGCGTCGTCGCCGGCCCCACGGAGACCGGCGCCTGGCTGCTGCGTGTCGACGCCCGGGGCCTCGCCGCCCTGCGCACGGCTCCCATCGTCGCCCTGGCCGAGCCGCTGCAACCGGGGCCGGCCCAATGAGACTTTGGCTGCGCTTGCTGGTGCTGCTGGCCTGCTGCCTGACCGKCAGTGGCGCCCATTCCCAGGCCGAGGAGGCCCAGCGCCAGGTCCTCGTCATGCTGCAGCTGCCCAAGGCCCATTACCGGCCCGACGGCAGCTATGCAGGCACCTACGGCGAGGGCGTGGGCCGGCAGTCGCGCCAGCAGGTCGCCCAGTCGCTGGCCCAGGCCCACAAGCTGGAGATGCGCAGCGAATGGGCCATGCCGCTGGCCGGCGTGGACTGCTTCGTCATGCGCCTGCCCGAGGGCGACACGCGCAGCCCGATCAAGGTCGCCGAGGCCGTGGCCGAAGACAAGCGCGTCGCCTGGGCCCAGCCCGTCAGCCTCTACCGCGCCCAGGGCAGCCAGCAGGAGCCGCTCTACCAGGCCCAGCCGGCTGCACGCCAGTGGCATCTGGCCGAGTTGCACCAGTTGGCTACCGGCCGCGGCGTGCGCGTGGCCATCGTCGACAGCGGCGTGGAGGCCAACCACCCCGACCTCGCCGGCCAGGTCGCCCTCAACGAGAACTTCGTCGACGACAAGGCACTGCCGGCCGAGGGCCATGGCACGGCCGTGGCCGGCATCATCGCGGCGCGGGCCGACAACGGCCTGGGCATCGCCGGCATCGCGCCCCAGGCCCGGTTGCTGGCCCTGCGTGCCTGCTGGCAGGCGGCAGGCACCCAGACGCTGTGCACGAGCCTGGGCCTGGCCAAGGCCTTGTA